>JAHYIT010000227.1 GCA_019429205.1 Mariniphaga sp.
CTGAAAAATCGGGTTTGGAATACCAAGCTTCCTTTTCCTGCATGATTTCCCAAAGTTTTGAGTGGCCTTTCATCACAGCATGAATAACCAAATATTCATCAAAGGCAAAATGGTACTGGCTCAATACTGAAAGCCGCTCGCCGGGGCCCAATGCGATTTGGCCTGATGTGGAGTCGATTTCTCCTGAAATGGCTATCAAAAAAGTTGATTTTCCTGCCCCGTTTGCGCCGATAATACCGTAGCAGTTTCCTGCCGTAAATTTCAGGTTCACATCCTGAAAAAGCACTCTTTTCCCAAACTGTATCTTTAAATCTGCAACTGTTATCATCCGAATAAATTGAAATAAACTGGTTTTACTTTTATCTTTTGAAAAAGTGTGCAAACGTAGTGATTAAAATGGTTTTATTTTACCAAAAAAAGGATTTCCGAAAATTGATAACATTGAAGTTTACTGTCTTACCCTGAAATAGCTTGACGCAAAAACGTCAAAAAAAATGAAAAAAGGGAAAGAAATCATGTTAACAGATTCAATGGAGGGATTTCAGGGAAAAGCGATTAATTACAATGATTATGAAGTAAGTTTTCGGCGGTGGCTGGTTAAGTCAGATAGATTCCGGGAAGATGTCTTACCAGGAAGCATGGGAACGATTTTTTTGCCGCAATTGGAATATAAGAAAATCATATACAAATTAATCACTATCTTTGTTTTCAATAAAATTGTACAAAAATGAACGAGATCATATTTATTGTAAAAGAATCACCTGAAGGGGGTTATGAAGGAAGGGCTCTTGGATTTTCCATTTTTGTAGAAGGAGATACTTACGACGAAATTAAAGAAAACATACGGGATGCAGTTCATTGCCATTTTGAAGAGGAACTCCCGAAGATTATCAGGGTACATTTTACAAAAGAAGAAGTTTTTGCGGCATGAAGAAAATCCCACGGGATATTACTGGTTATGAATTAATTAAAGTAATCGGAAAATTCGGTTATCAAATTACCCGTCAAACAGGAAGCCACATTCGACTTACAACAAAAGAAAACGGAATTCATCATGTTACAATTCCAAATCATAAGCCTCTTCGAATAGGGACTCTTTCCAATATTTTGTCAGATATTGCCGACCATTTTCAATTATCGAAAAAGGAACTTTTAGAAAAATTGTTTTAAATCAAACATCAATCTGCTAAATGAAGAAGTGAATTTTTATCATTCATTTACTCATATTGAAAAATAAATTTTTTAACCATGAGAAAAATAATTACATCCATTTTCCTATTTGCAATTTTCTATGCTGCAACCGCCCAAAACTGGCAACCTACAGGAGATAAAATTAAAACCCAATGGGCCGAACAAATCGATCCCGAAAATCCGCTTCCTGAATACCCGCGTCCGCAGTTGGTGCGCGACCAGTGGCTCAATCTGAACGGGTTGTGGAACTATGCCATTGTGGAACAGGGAGGAAATATACCTGCTGCTTTCAACGGAAAAATCCTGGTTCCGTACGCCATCGAGTCGAGCCTTTCGGGGGTTCAGAAAAGGGTGGGAGAGAACCAGGAATTGTGGTACCACCGGACGTTTACCGTTCCTTCGGCCTGGAAAAATAAAAACATTGTGCTGAACTTTGGTGCGGTTGACTGGAAAGCCGATGTGTGGGTGAACGACATTAAAGTGGGAACCCACAAGGGAGGTTATACCCCTTTCAGTTTCGATATTTCGCCATTTTTAGCCAAGAGCGGCGAACAAAAACTGACTGTAAAAGTTTGGGACCCTACCGACAAGGGTTTTCAACCCCGGGGGAAACAGGTGAATGAACCCCGGTCAATCTGGTACACACCGGTTACCGGCATCTGGCAAACGGTTTGGATTGAACCCGTGGAAAAAACATACATTTCGCATCTGAAAACCGTTCCCAATATTGATGGCGGAAACATTTCTGTTTTGGCATCCACCAAAGGCACATTTTCATCCGACATCATTGAGGTTAAAGTTTTGGAGAACGGGAATGTTGTTGGCTCAGGCAAAGCCGCCGCCGGACAGGAAGTGCTGGTTGGCTTTCCCAATGCCAAACTTTGGAGCCCCGAATCGCCTTTCCTTTACGATATGGAAGTTTTAATTCTGCGTGACGGAAAAGCAACCGACCAGGTAAAAAGCTATTTCGGAATGCGTAAAATTTCCACTGCACGAGATGCCAATGGTGTTGTACGCATGCAACTAAATAACAAGGATTATTTCCATTTCGGTCCGCTCGATCAGGGTTGGTGGCCCGATGGATTATACACCGCACCTGCTGACGCAGCGTTGCTGTACGACATCAAAAAAACCAAAGATTTCGGTTTTAACATGATTCGCAAACACGTGAAGGTTGAACCAGCCCGTTGGTATTACCACTGCGACCGCGAAGGGATTCTGGTATGGCAGGACATGCCCAGCGGCGATCGCTCGCCACAGTGGCAAATGCGCAACTATTTCAATGGAAAAGAACTTGAACGCAGCGCCGAATCAGAGACTAATTTCCGCCGGGAATGGAAAGAGATTATGGATTTGTGCTACTCCAATCCGAGTGTAGTGGTTTGGGTTCCGTTTAACGAAGCGTGGGGACAGTTTAAAACGGCAGAAATTACAGAATGGACCAAAAATTACGATCCATCGCGTTTAATTAATTCAGCCAGTGGTGGAAACCATTACGAGGTGGGCGATATCCTGGATATGCACAATTATCCGGATCCGGTAATGGGACTTTACGATTCAAAACGCGTTAATGTGCTGGGAGAATACGGAGGAATTGGATTGGCTAAGGAAGGCCACTTGTGGGAAACCGGCCGAAACTGGGGGTATGTTCAGTACAAAACATCACAGGAAGCTACTGATGCTTACATCAAAATGGCGGAGCGGTTAAAAGAACTGATTCCCAATGGTTATTCAGGAGCTGTTTACACGCAGACAACAGATGTGGAATCGGAAGTAAACGGCCTGATAACCTACGACAGGAAACTGGTTAAGCTGGAAGAAGAACGAATAAGAAAGGCCAATCTGGAAATAAGGAATTTTTTTAAATAAAGTATAGAATTTTAAGGGTCAAGGAAGGTGTAATGAAGTGCTTCAAAATAATTGTTACATCTTTTTTTTTGCAATACATAATCCGATGAAACAGATCATAAAAATAGCAGGTTTTTTAATTGCTGTAATCATTTTGCAGAATTCAGTATCAGGTTGTGAGAAAAAGCAATCCCGAAACCCTGATGAACCTGAAGTTTATCAAAACCCTGTCGTTGCTAAAAGCTTGCCCGACCCGACAATCATTAAGGCAGATGACGATTTTTTTTATCTGTATGCTACCGAAGATATTCGCAATACCCCCATTCACAAATCGAAAGATTTGGTGAACTGGGAATTTGTAGGCACTGCGTTTACCAATGAAACCCGGCCCGATTTTGAACCCAAAGGCGGACTGTGGGCGCCGGATATCAATTACATCGAAGGGAAATATGTACTCTACTATTCCATTTCGGTTTGGGGTGGCGAGTGGACCTGCGGCATTGGTGTGGCCACCAGCGATTTGCCCGAAGGACCCTTTACCGACCACGGAAAACTGTTCCGCAGCAACGAAATCGGGGTGCAAAACTCCATCGATCCGTTTTACATTGAAGAAGATGGAAAACACTGCCTGTTCTGGGGAAGCTTCAGGGGAATTTATGCCATTGAACTCAGCAGCGACGGATTGGCGCTGAAACCGGGCGCCGAAATACAACAGATTGCCGGCACAGCTTATGAAGGTGTTTACATTCATAAAAAAGACGGTTGGTATTACCTGTTTGCTTCCATCGGCTCTTGTTGCGAAGGAGTGAACAGTACCTACACAACCGTAGTAGGGCGGTCCGACAACCTGTTCGGCCCTTATAAAAATAAAATTCATCAAAGCATGATGGACAACCACCACGAGGTACTTATCCACGGAAACGACCGGTTTGTGGGCACCGGCCATAATTCCGAAATCGTTCAGGACGATGCCGGAAACGACTGGATTTTTTACCATGCCGTGGATAAAAACAATCCCAAAGGCAGGGTGCTGATGCTGGATGAAGTGAAGTGGCAGAACGGCTGGCCGTATGTAGAGGGAAATTCCCCGGCAAAAGAATGGAATAAACCTGAATTTAATTAAATTAAGAGTTATAATGATTTCTTTTCGTCTCCGCGGCTTTGTGTGAAAAAACAATTGATAAATAACACAAAATGAAAGCAAAACAATTTTTCAGTTTAATCCTCCCCGCACTGTTTCTCATCAGCTGCGGACAAAACAAACAGGAACTGCAGTTCGACAACCCGCTTCCCGTCGAGTTTGGCGATCCATACATTTTAAAAGCTTCCGACGGAATGTATTACATGATTGGAACCGGTGGCGTGCGCGACGGTTTTAAAATGTATTCGTCAACCGATTTAAAAGAGTGGCACGACGAAGGCCGCATTTACCAGGGAAACACCGATACATCGTGGTGCGTGGCCAATTTCTGGGCGCCAGAGCTGTACGAACACGAAGGGAAATTTTACCTGTTTTACAGCGCCGACTGGCGTGAAAACCC
>JAHYIT010000228.1 GCA_019429205.1 Mariniphaga sp.
AACTCGGGCGCCGAAGCCAACGAAAATGCCATCAAACTGGCATCGTTTGTTACGGGCCGGAAAAAATTTATCAGTTATAAAAAAGCGTTTCACGGGCGTACCTCGGCTGCTGTGGCGTTAACCGACAACCCAAAAATTATTGCTCCGGTGAATGAAACTGAAAATGCTGTGATTTTGCCTTTTAACGATTTGCAGAAAACTGAAGCCGAACTGCAATCAGGGGAGGTTGCCGCAGTTATAATAGAAGGTATTCAGGGCATTGGCGGAATCAATATTCCTGACGCACAGTTTTTGGAAGGGCTTAAAGAACTGACTAAAAAGTACGGAAGCCTGCTTATTTTGGATGAAATTCAGTCGGGCTACGGGCGCAGCGGACGGTTTTTTGCGCACCAGTATTCTTCGGTAAAACCAGATATAATTACAGTTGCCAAAGGAATGGGAAACGGTTTTCCCATTGGCGGGGCACTCATTCAACCCGGAATAAAACCCTGGCCGGGAATGCTGGGGACTACATTCGGCGGAAACCATTTGGCGTGTGCAGCCGGAATTGCTGTGCTGGATGTTCTTGAAAAAGAAAATCTGGTTCAAAATGCCGAAGAAACGGGGAATTACCTCATGGAAAAACTTTCTGAAATCAGCAGTGAAATACAAATTCGGGGAAAAGGGCTGATGATTGGGATGGAGTTTCCGTATCCCGTATCAGAGCTCAGGAAAAAATTGCTGTTTGAACATAGAATTTTCACCGGAGTTTCCGGGCAGAATATGATTCGATTGTTGCCGCCATTGAGTTTAAGCAAAAAAGAAGCTGACTTTTTTTTGAAGGCATTTGGAAAAGCCTTTGCAGAAGTTTCTGCATCTTTGATAAAATAAACGGAATTGACCATGGAAAAGAAAAAAATAGGAATTATCGGGGTTGGAAATATGGGTGGCGCCATAGTCGTTGGGCTACTGAAATCGGGTTTTGTGGATGCTGACGATATTTTTGTTTCCGACCGGAAGGAGAGTGTTTTGGATGAAATGAAAGCAAAGGGCGTGCATGCTACCGAAGATAATCTTGCAACGGCACAACAGGCTGATGTAATCATCACTGCTGTAAAACCTTACCACATTGAACATGTTTTGCAGGAAATTAAGCCGGCACTGAATCCGCAGAAGATACTGATTTCCATTGTTGCCGGAGTAGGAATTGAAGAACTGGGCAAAATGGCCGGAGACGACATCCCCATTTTCAGGGTAATGCCCAACACTGCCATTGCTTTGCAGGAATCGCTGACCTGCATTTCGGCCAACGGTAATACCGCTGCACACCGCGATTATGTGGTTGAATTGTTCGATAAACTGGGCAAAACCGTTGAAATTCCGGAAGAATTAATGGCTGCAGCTACAGTTTTATCGTCATGCGGAATTGCCTACGCTTTGCGTTACATCCGTGCAGCCATGCAGGGCGGAATTGAAATCGGCTTTGGCGCCGAAATGGCACAGTTTATTACTGCCCAAACCGTAAAAGGCGCCACCGAACTCATTTTGCAAACAGGACACCACCCCGAACGGGAAATTGACAAGGTAACCACGCCGCGCGGTGTAACCATCACCGGACTGAATGAGATGGAACACAAAGGATTCAGCTCATCACTGATTCAGGGTGTTTTGGCTTCGTATAAAAAAATTGAAAAAGATTTGAGTAAATAATTGTGCAGTTCAGGTATCAGAAAATAACGGTAAAAGTAGGTAGCAACGTGCTGGCAAAAGCCGACGGAACGTTGAATGTTTCGCGGATTGCCCACCTGGTGGACCAGATTGCTTTCCTGCGCAAAAAAGGCTTGGAGGTGGTTTTGGTTTCTTCGGGTGCCGTGGCTGCCGGCAGGGCAGTGTTGGAACCGTCGCGCAAAACTGATGCCGTTTCCAAACGCCAGCTTTGGGCTGCGCTGGGGCAGGTAAAACTTATTAGCCGTTATTCCGATTTTTTTAATGAACATGGCCTTACCTGCGCTCAGGTGTTAACCACAAAGGAAAATTTTTCGAGCCGTGGCCACTACCTGAACATGAAAAACTGCATGACCACTTTGCTCGAAAACAAAGTCATTCCCATCGTAAATGAAAACGATACCATTTCGGTAACCGAACTGATGTTTACCGATAACGACGAACTTTCGGGACTGATTGCTTCCATGGTTAATTCCGAAGCATTGATTATTTTAAGCAATGTGGACGGCGTTTTTACAGCGCATCCTGAAAATGAAAATGCCGAATTGATTCAAAAAGTGGGCATTAACGATGGTGAGCCGGACAATGCCATTTCGGGAAACCATTCAGAATTTGGGCGCGGCGGAATGTTGACAAAATTTAGAATTGCCAAAAAACTTGCTGGCGATGGCATCAATGTGCATCTGGTCAACGGATTAAAAGAAAATATTTTGGTAGATATTCTTTCGAAAAAAGAAATTGCCCACACCTGGTTTGAACCGGCGCAAAAACCTGCCAGCGGAGTTAAAAAATGGATTGCCCATTCTGATGGATTTACAAAAGGCAGGGTAGTTGTGAACAAAGGTGCGGCTGTTGCTTTAAAATCGGAAAAAGCCGTGAGCCTTTTACCTGTCGGAATTGTTAGCATTGAAAACGAGTTTAAAAAAGGCGACCTCATTCGTATTGTGGATGAATCGGGAAATACCATCGGACTGGGAAAAGCACAGTACGGCTCCGATAAGGTTGAAACTGAAAAAAAGTCGGAAAAACAAAAGGCGCTGGTGCACTACGATTATTTGTACATGGAAAAAACAACAAACCATTAGCATGAAGATTGAAAAACAACTGCAACAGGTATTGGCTGCTTCAAGAAAGCTGAATCTGGTGAAAGAAAATACGGTAAAACAGGTTTTACTTGAACTGGCTGATGAAGCAGAAAAAAATACGGAGTTTATTCTGGCTGAAAATCAAAAGGATTTGGACCGGATGAACCCGGAAGACCCAAAATATGACCGGTTGAAACTCACCAAAGAACGCATTGGAGGAATTACTTCCGATATACGGAATGTGGCCGGATTGGAAAGTCCGGTGGGAAAAGTGCTGAAAGAGACTGTTCGACCTAATGGGCTAAAAATCAGCAAAGTAACTGTTCCTTTTGGCGTAATCGGTATTATCTACGAAGCCCGGCCTAATGTAACTTTTGATGTTTTTTCACTTTGTTTGAAATCGGGAAATGCTTGCGTATTGAAAGGCGGCAGCGATGCCATTTATTCCAACACTGCCATTGTTTCCATCATTCAGAAAGTACTTAAAAACAATAATCTCGACGAAAATACAGTGGCGCTTTTGCCTGCAGGTAGGGAAGAAACAAACGAAATGCTGCGGGCGCACGGGTACATCGATTTAATTATTCCGCGCGGAAGCCAGGGACTCATCAATTTTGTGCGCGAAAATGCCACCATACCTGTAATTGAAACCGGCGCCGGCATTTGCCATACCTATTTCGACGAATTTGGTGATGCGGAAAAAGGCTGCGAAATTATTTTCAATGCCAAAACTCGCCGGCCTTCGGTATGCAATGCGTTGGATTGTCTGGTGATTCATGAAAGTCGTTTAAATGAACTGCCTGCATTTGGCAAACGGCTTTCCGAAGCCGAAGTAGTCATTTATGCCGATGAAAAAGCCTATGAAAAACTGAAAAAGAATTACCCGGAAAACCTTTTGCTTCCGGCCACAGAAGAGTCATTCGGCACGGAATTTCTTTCGCTGAAAATGGCGGTTAAAACAGTGGAATCGTTCGACGAGGCGCTGGAGCAAATCAACAAAAACAGCTCGAAGCACAGCGAAGCCATTATTTCTGAAAATCAGGAACGTATTAATACTTTCCGTAAACTGGTTGATGCGTCTTCGGTTTACTCCAATGTTTCCACGGCTTTTACCGACGGGGCACAGTTTGGGCTCGGTGCCGAAATCGGAATCAGCACCCAAAAGCTGCATGCCCGCGGCCCCATGGCATTGGAAGAACTCACCAGCTACAAATGGATTATCGAAGGTGACGGGCAGGTGAGACCGAAATAGTCGGGCAGAAATTGTATATTTGTTTAAAAAACAACACTATGGAAGCAGAAGTTTTAATAAGTAAGTTTCAAAATTTACCTCAAAATGCGAAAAAGGAGTTGTTGGACTTTCTTGATTTTTTGACTTCGAGATACAAAAAAGCAGAATCCTATCAGAAGAAAGGATTTTCTTTCGATTGGGAAGGTGGATTAAAAGATGTAAAAGAAAATTCGGTGGAGTTGCAACACAAAGCAAATCGATGGAGAAATACCTGATAGATACCAATATCTTTCTGGAAATTCTACTGGAACAGGATAAGAAAGAAAATTGTAAATCATTTTTGGTTGAGAATTATGGTAAGATTGTTTTGTCTGATTTCTCTTTGCATTCCATAGGTGTTATCTTATTTAGAGTCTGTCTATAAACTATAAATTGTTGATAACTAATTCCCTGTGGGCTTTGGAGCAATTGTTTTTTTTGTTAAGTTTAAGGAAAAAGTACGATGAGGTTATTTGAAGATTTTAAGATG
>JAHYIT010000229.1 GCA_019429205.1 Mariniphaga sp.
CTAATTGGCATTTCTGCAACGATTGTTGGTTTTACTTGTGCCAATGTCCTTCCTTTTTCCATTGTTGTCAATCTATATAGAAATACAAAGAGCTTTGAATTTAAAATTCCCATTAGAAATTTTGCGTCTATATTTTTTACTGAAAAAAGATAAAGTCCATCTGTTGTATACGTTTGTTTACTATCAAGTGAAACAACTATTTCATCTTCTGTAATTACTCCTACTAATTTTTCTGGTTTTGTAAAAATTTTTTCTTCTCTCGCCCGATGTAAAGAATAAATTGGATGTTTACCTTGTTTAACTTCTTTGCAGGTTATTTTTGATTTGAATTGATTTATAAAATTGCAAATGTTCGGAATACGTTTGAAATCAGTTTGTTTTTTTGTATAAATAAGTTGTAGGTCAGGGTAAAAAATGTGATAACGTTTTACTTGCTTTCCACCCGTAAGAACTTTTCTCAATTGAGATTTTTCTAAATTATATTTATCAATTTGTTCTGATGTAACGATGAATGCATCTTTCAAATCAGGACTTACGCCTCTTTGTATTCCGTCCTCATCTACAAATTCAGAAAGTTTTTTAATTTTTCTTTTTTTGATTTTGTTGATTATTTTGAAATGATTTGCATTTTTTGTGATGAATAGAAAATTTGGTATTTCGCTTATTTCTTTTTGGGCAATAGCCTGATAATTTTTTTTATTGTAAAGCTCAATATGTTTAATATCTCTTTTATAAGCTGTTAAATCAATTGTGATAATTTTATTAGATTTACTTGGCGTGAACTTTGAAAATAGAATTATACAAGATGGTCTTGTTACTCCTTCGAAAACATCACCTAAATTCAGGAGAGCTTGAATAGAAGAATTATTTAAAATGAATTTACGTAGTTTTTCATTATCAGTTTGATAAAAAAGAACATCTGGTAATATCATTCCAAAACTTCCACCATTTTTAATTAATTTGTAGCTTTTTAGAATAAAATACATAAAACTATCAATCATTCTTACAATGATTTCCACATTTCGTTCTCTTAGGTAGCTTAACAAATCTTGACTGAAATCTGCTCCCCACGGCGGATTCCCAATAACCGCATCAAACCCGCTATTTTCAAATACTTCGGGAAAAGCGCGTTGCCAGTTGAAGGGTTTAATCTTTTTCTCTTCTCCAAAATCGAGCACCGAGTCGTAAAAATCGGTATCCACCAAACTGTTTCCGCTTTTGATGTTGTCGCCCAGGTTGGGCAGAATGCGCTCGTGCCATAGTTTCTGCTGTTGCGCAATGGTGGTTTCGGTTTCTCCTTCCATACATTTCAGCAGCAGGCTCAGCTTGGTCACTTCCACCGCGTTCACATCAATGTCAACCCCGTAAATGTTGTTCAGTAAAATGCGCTTTTTTTCTGCCGAGGTGAGGTTGCCGTCGGGCGTAACCGGACTGTTCTTTTTGCCGGTTTGGGTGCCGTTGCCGGTGTAGTAATCTTTGTGGTAACTGAGCAGGTACTGGTAGGCGCCAATAAGAAAACTACCGCTGCCGCAGGCCGGGTCGCAGATTTTTATGTTTGAAATTTGTTTCGGCGTTTTCCCGTCGATGAGTTTACCCACCGTATTTTTTACAATGTATTCCACCACGTATTGCGGTGTGTAATAAACGCCGCCGGCTTTGCGCACTTCCGGTTTTTCCTCAATTTTGGCATAGTGTGCCGGGGTAATGCGAATCACTTTTCCCAAAAACTGTTCGTAGGCGTTGCCCAGAATTTCCACCGGCAGCACCGAAAATTCGTAGGGGCACTCGGGGTAATACATCTCTTTCACAATGGTTTTCACCACTTTGTTGTCGATTTTCAGCGATTCTGAAATTTTATCCTGTTTAAAATCGAACAGGCCCGAGTTGTACTTTTCGTCGGCTTTCAGAAAGTTGAAAAAGAGGTTTTGGTAGGCATCGCCTTTTTGGTTGGCCGAAATTTTCAGTTGTCCGTCGGGTTCTATGCCTCGGTCTTCGGCAATGCGCAAAAATATGAGCCGGTCGATGGTGAGTTGCACTATGTAGTTTATTTCGTCTTCGTCGAGCTCCTTGTTTCGCAGGCTGATGCTTGTGGCCAAATAAGTGCGCCAGGTGTCGAGCGACGCCAGGAACTCCTTATCCACGGTGGCAGTTCCTTTTTTCATTGTGTCACTCTGAATGTACCGGTCGAAACTGCCTTTCAGCACGCGCTCCTTTGAAAAGGTATTCCAGAGGTATTCAAACTCTTCCAGGTAATTTTTATAGTGAATGTATTTTATACGGGCAATGCCGGTTTTGTCGGTTGGTTTGGGCCGTTTGGTGCAATCGTAAACTGCAAACTCCTCAAAATCGGTGATAATGCTCACCGGCAGTTTGGCGCTCCAGCCGTAGCGCCTGATTTGGTATGATACCAGGATATCGCTTTTAATGGCAATGCTTGGTTTTTTGGCTTCCACAAAAAAGAGTCGTTTTCCGCCCGGCAACCTGAATGAGTAGTCGGGCGCTTTGGTGGCTTTTCCAATTTTCACGCGGTCTTCGTGAATCACTTCCCGGTAGGCTTCGGCATAACCTTGTGAGTTGTCCACATCCCAGCCCAAAGCTTTAAAAAACGGGTCGATAAAATCGCGCCGGGTAAGCGTTTCGTTGTAATCCGTTTGTTTGTACGAATCGATTTGCTCTTCAAACCGGACAACCAGTTCGCTGATTTTGGCGTATGCTTCCTGTTTGGTAATCATGGTTTAATTTAAAAGTTCCGAATTTAACAAATTCTGACAGAAGCATTGTCGGTACATGTTATAAAAGTTTTGAATTTGGTATCTTTTGGCAATTAAAAACCTTATTTTCAGAATCTTCACCTTAGTAGCGAAGATTGTACCCCCAAAAACATTAACCTTATTTTTTTAATCCGAATTTTGCCAAAATAAGGTAAATAAGGTCGGGCTTTTATGGGGCGTTCTGCCGGGTTGTTAAGGTTAAGAGAGAAGAAAAATAAGGTTTCCCCCCAAAATCATATCAATTTAAATATACACTTTTGCTCCGTGTAAATTCTTCGTTTTCATAAACATCAATCTTAATCGGGTAGGGAACCGGATTTCCAAAATCATTCAACCGCATTTCAAAATCCAGATCACCGGTGCGTTTTGATGTAAAAATCCGCGAAGTATCTGCCATATTCCATTCGCCAACTATCCAGCCAGTGTCTTCCTGTTCGCCAGGAAACATCCAGTTTCTTCCACGAATTTCCACCTTGAGGCTTGTTCCCGCAGGGAGAATTGCTCTCAATGAGTAGGTCCCGTTGGTGTAGTTTGTTTTTTCCGGGTCGAGCAGGTTCAGGCCGTGTTTTCCGGTGGGCGGGTATTCAATAAAAGCAGTAAATTCAAAATCGGTATTTTCAATAAACTGGTTGACATACTTTTCAAAATCGGGAACGCTGGCTGTCAAACCCAGGTTTTCGTATTTGTTTTCAAGATTTTGCCTGATTTCTTCAAGATCGATGGTGCGGGCATTGTTAATCAGGGCTGTGCCAAGTTGGGCGCTGTTTAAAACGCCGTCCTCGCGAATATCTGTACTGATATTGGCCAGCAATTCCGACACCTCGGCCACTGAAAGATACCCCTGAAGAATTACCGAAGCTGCAAGCAGAGCCGCATTCCCGTCGCCGGGTTTTGATATGTCGAGTCTTTCTGAACCGGAAATGTTTTCGTCCCCTATTTCGAATATGGAAAGAATCTCTGCCTGAGCCTGTTGTTTGGCCTCATTAAAATTCAACCCGTTGGAAACCAGGTACTGCACCCGGTTTTTTTCCAGATTGGAAAATACATTTACATTGATGTCGCTGGTTTCGGTAACATCTGCCAGCGCAAACAGGGTTAGCTGGGCCTGCGAATTTTCGTTGGCAACCTCATTAAAATAAAATCCGTTGGCTTTCAGTTCAACAAAAGATGAAGTCAGTTCAATGTTTCTGATTTCAAACGTACCCTTGTTGTCCATAATCTGGGAAGAAAACATTTTCCCGGTTTGTGACAGTTCATCTGTTAATTCGGCAACGGTAATATCGGTACCGTTTATAAACGGCCCCTTCTGAACAAAACCGGAAACATCTGTTCGGGTCACTTCATCAGGCATGGGGTCTTTTTCGCAGGATACAATCAGGAAAAGGAATAAAACGATTTGAAAGGTTACGAATTGTTTCATGGCATTTAAAATTTAAAATTTCGATTTTTCTTTCAAATTTATAAAAGTTTCCATGAGAAAGCAATAAAGAAAGCGGTTTTTTTTTTGAAGACAAGAGTCTTATTTTTAATTACTTGACCTTAATGAAAATGATTTTATCCACGTTTGTATTAACCTTATTTACTTTAACCAGAATTCTTGAAAATAAGGTGAATAAGGTAGAGGTTTTGTGGGTGTTTTGCCCGGCTACTAAGGTTTAGATGTACGAAAAATAAGGTTTTCTAAAATACTATAATCCGTAACTCAGAATTCAAACCTGCAACCCGAAACTTGAAACCTGAAACTTTGAACTTTAAACTATCTTCCGTT
>JAHYIT010000230.1 GCA_019429205.1 Mariniphaga sp.
GTTTTACAATATATTCTTTCTTTTCATCCAAAAAATTCAGGGTAATCCACTGCTCGTCAACAGGAGAAAACTGTTTGAAAATCCCAACAATTCCACCCGATTTTGTTTCCGTATTGATGCGTTGAAAACCATCCCAATTCCCATCCCGATTGTTTTGGGAATTTCCTGTTAAGATACAGAAGGAAAGGAGGATTGCAATCAATATTCGGTTCATGACAAACAGGTTTAAACTTTTTCAAAGGTATTTATTTTGAACGATTCTGTATTGTACCGGTATACGTTATCTATCCCGGAATTTTGTATTTTCGGGCAAATCAACTTTAACCGGTTTTATGAAGGTCAATTTCCGTTATTTGCTTACCATTTCCATCGTTACCGCTTTGGGTGGATTACTTTTCGGGTTCGATATTTCCGTTATTTCAGGGACCATCCCATTTATCCAGGAATTTTTCGGTTTGAATGAAATCCTGAAAGGCTGGGTAGTGAGCAGCGCACTCATTGGATGTATTTTGGGTGCAAGTTTCAGTGGCAGGCTGGGCGATAAATTCGGGCGAAAAAAAGTATTGATGGTCACCGCGCTGTTGTTTGGTATTTCAGCTATTGGATGCGGTTTTTCCAACACCATTCCCGCTTTTGTTTTTTACCGTATTTTGGGTGGCCTGGCCGTGGGAGGGGCGTCGGTACTGGCGCCTGTTTACATTGCAGAGGTTTCGCCTGCACACCTGCGCGGGCGTATGGTTTCCATTAACCAGCTCACCATTGTAATTGGTATTTCGCTGGCTTATTACTCCAACTGGTTTCTTTTGGGAATTGGCGAAAATGCCTGGCGCTGGATGTTTGCAGCCGAAGCTGTTCCGGCACTGCTTTTTTTTGTTGCTCTATTCATAATTCCTGAAAGCCCGCGCTGGCTGGTAGCCCGCAACAACGAAACTAAAGCAAAAGCGGTTCTGGAGAAAATTGCCGACGGTGATTTTTCATTGTTCGAACTGAAAGAAATTAAAGCTTCCCTTGCAGGAAATGAAAAGCGGGGTACATTAAAAGATGTTTTCAAAAAGAAATATGCATTTATTCTGTTCCTCGGAATATTTCTTGCCGTATTCCAGCAGTGGTCGGGCATCAACGTGATATTCTTTTATGCACCCGATATTTTTGCCAAAGCCAGCCTGGGTGTTGATACGGCGCTTTTCCAAACCACACTCATCGGTTTAATGAACGTTGTGTTTACCATCTTAGCTATGCAGGTTATAGACAGAATGGGCCGGAAAAAACTTTTGCTTATTGGCGCCTCAGGAATGGCGGTTTGTTATGCAGTAATCGGATTTCTTTTTTCAACCGGCCGCACCGAAGACTGGCTGCTATTAACTTTTATTATTCTAACTCCGGCATTTTTTGCATTCGGACTGGGCCCCACGGTTTGGGTAATTTTGTCTGAAATTTTCCCTAACAAAATAAGGGGTGCAGCCATGTCGGTTGCTACACTTTCGCTGTGGGTTGCCTGTTATTTACTCACCTTAACATTCCCAATATTTGTGGAATTGTTCAACGCATCGAACACGTTCTGGCTTTATGCCGTAATTTGTATCATTGGATTTCTGGTCATTTTTAAATACCTTCCCGAAACCAAAGGCATTTCACTGGAACAACTGGAAAAAATGCTGGTAAAAACTTCTGCAAAACCTTCTACAAAAAAGTGAAGAAAAACTGGAAATGGAAATTTTATTTCAATAAATCAAAAAACCTGAAAATGAAAAGACTTCAATTTTTACTGATTACCCTCTTAATTTCATCTACACTTTCTGCAAAAGAATACCACGTAGCCAAAACCGGAAAGGACAGCAATTTGGGTACGGCAGAAAAACCATTTCTTTCCATTCAGGCCACAGCTGATGTTGCCCAACCGGGCGATGTAATTACAGTGCACGAAGGAATTTACCGTGAATGGGTGAAACCTCCCCGCGGTGGAAATTCCCATGCTGAACGGATTGTTTTTCAGGCTGCCGAAGGGGAAAAAGTGGAGATAAAAGGTTCTGAAATCATTACCGGATGGGAAAAGCTTACCGGAACGGTTTGGCGGGTTTCCATTCCCAATTCCTTTTTCGGGGAATACAATCCGTATAAAGATTTGATTCACGGCGACTGGTTTAATCCGCTGGGCAGGATTCACCATACCGGCGAAGTTTACCTGAATGGAAAATCATTGTGGGAAATGGCGTTGCTGGAAGATGTGCTTCACCCAAAACCCAAAACCGACCGGTTTGATCCCGAAGGCTCAACTTACACCTGGTTCTGCGAAAGCAATGACGAAAACACCTTTATTTATGCCAATTTCCAGGGGGCCAATCCCAACAACGAACTGGTAGAAATCAATGTGCGAAAAAGTTGTTTTTACCCGGAAAAGACCGGGGTGAATTTTATAACAGTTAGCGGATTTAGGATGAGCCAGGCCGCAACCCAGTGGGCGCCGCCAACTGCCGAACAAATCGGATTAATCGGTACCAACTGGAGCAAAGGCTGGATAATTGAAAACAATTCTATCAGCGATTCAAAATGTTCGGGAATTACACTCGGCAAACACGGCGATGAGTTCGACAATACATCTGAAAATTCTGCCGAAGGCTACGTGGAAACCATTCACCGTGCCATAAAAAAAGGCTGGAGCAAAGAAAACATCGGTTCACACATAGTTCGTAACAACACCATTTTCAATTGCGAACAAACAGGGATCTGCGGTAGTTTGGGCGCCATTTTCAGCACCATCGAAAACAACAATATTTATAACATCTGGACTAAACGGCAATTTACCGGGGCTGAAATGGGCGGAATAAAAATCCATGCGTCCATTGACATGCTTATAAAAAACAACCGGCTGGCCAATTGTGGCCGCGGATTGTGGCTCGACTGGATGGCACAGGGAACACGGGTAACCGGGAATTTACTATACAACAACACTACCGACGACCTGTTCATGGAAGTGAACCACGGACCGTTTATAATCGAAAACAACCTGTTTCTTTCGGAGCTTTCGTTGCGCGACTGGTCGGAAGGAGGAGCTTACGTGCACAACCTGTTTGCCGGGAACATCGAAGTGAGGCCACAAAGCAGGCTAACACCTTATCATCTGCCCCATTCCACCGAACTGGCCGGGTTAAAAGAAACACGGTGCGGCGACAACCGTTTTTTCAATAATATTTTTGTGGGTGGAGTGCCAGAAAATCAGGGCAGATTTTCGGGACTGAACGGGTATGCAAACACTGAATTTTTTCCCGTATTCGCCAACGGTAATGTATATCTGAACGGAGCACAACCTTTCCCCGGTGAAGGAATTTTTCTTGAATTGGAAGCAAATCCTAAAATCAACGTTTTGAATGAAGCAGGAAAGGTAACACTCCGGTTTGATTTCGATAAAAAAATAAACAATCTTAAAACCAGTACAATAACCACTAAAATGCTTGGGAAAGCAATCGTTCCAAATCTTCCGTTTGAAAATCGGGATGGAAAACCTGTAAAAATCGACTCCGATTATTTTGGAACCAAAAGAAAAACAGGGAATCCGACTGCTGGGGCATTTGAAAATCCAGGTAAGGGCGAAAACAGAATGGTTGTTTGGTGATTAAAAAAGCACCTGTTTTGTAGCAGATTTGTAAAAATTTCTTTACAGAAATGCGCAAATTTGTAAACGTAATTTTACAAACCGGGAAAATGAAGTATATTACGTCGTTTCTAAACTGGAAAATGAAAACAAAAAATATGAACCCGAGAGAACAATTTATAAAAACCGTAAATCACCGGCAACCCGACCGGGTTGTACTTGACTTGGGTTCAACCGCCGTTACCGGTATTCACATTCATGCCATTTCGCGGCTGCGCAGACATTACGGGTTGCAGCGAAAACCTATCCGCGTAATTGAGCCTTTCCAGATGCTGGGAGAAGTGGGATGGGAACTTATCGATTCCATCGGCATTGATGTTATCGGGGCCTGGGGAAAAAACAATATGTTCGGATTCCATAATCACGGGCCATACAAAGAGTGGAAAACGCCCTGGGGACAACGGGTAATGGTTCCCATGAACTTTAATGTAACTTATGATGAAAAAGGTGATGTGCTGATGCATCCCGAAGGCGATACTTCCATTCCACCCTCGGCGCGAATGCCCAAAACCGGTTATTTTTTCGATGCCATTATCCGGCAGGAAACCATCGACGATGAAAATCTGAATGTGGAGAATAATCTGGAAGAGTTTGGTTTTGTAACTGAAAAAGATTTGGAGCACTGGCGGGTGGAAGTGGACAAAGCATATTTTTCCGGCAAAGCAGTAATTGCCGGTTTTGGCGGAACAGCACTGGGCGACATTGCGCTGGTTCCGGGAATGCAGCTCCGCCATCCGAAAGGAATCCGCGATGTGGCCGAATGGTACATGAGCACTATCACACGCCCGGATTACATCAAAAAAATATATGAAAAGCAGTCGGAAATTGCTATCGAAAACCTGAAAAGGATTTATTCGGTT
>JAHYIT010000231.1 GCA_019429205.1 Mariniphaga sp.
CTAAAACTTGTGTTTCATAGCCGGTGGACGCACAAAACAAAAACCGCAGAAAAAGCTGATGCGATTTTCGGGGCAAACTTTGAGTTAAAATCAGAATATCTTCCTCTGTTTTTTTTAACTCAGGACTGATTTTAATTAAAAAAGTGATTGCTGATTTGTGATCCAACTGATAAAAAAAACGGTCCAATACAAATGTGTGCTGTTTTAAGACCTTTGTGAGTCTGGCAAAAAACAGGTGATCTGAAAGCGATTTTTGCCAAATCTCAGGTTTCAGAATTTCGGCAATGTCATTTTCTGTTCCGAACCACGGGAGGTACCCATTTTCGAGAAAAAACAAAAAAACTTCTTGGCGATTTTTTTCAGTCGGAATGATTTCTACTCCTTTGTTAACTATTTCCTTATTGATTTTTCTTCCCAATGGACCAATTTCCGACTCAATCTGGTTGGAAAACTGCTTTACAATTTCTTCATTCAGGTCATTAAAATAATCATCCCGGAGGGTGGCAATTTTCAAGTTTAACGAATCAATGCGTGCCACCCTTCCGGGCTGATCAAATTCATCCAGTGTTTGTTCAAGTTTTGGAAAAACTTCAGTCTCCAAAAACCTGCTTATATTATTCTTAATATATGTAGCAGACTTAAGGTTATCCGTGTTTACCTCAACAAACACCTTTTCTATTTTATGAGTTATTGCGTTCAATTTATACCTGAATAATTTCTAATATCATTTTTCCATATTCTGTCAAAATTGCATTACCGGCAACTCTTTCAATCCAGTTTTCTATAAAAGCACGGAAAGATTCAGGCAATAAAATTTTGCGTTCCCTGAACTGCTGCAGGATAGCAATTATTTGTTCAAACATTCTTTTTAGAATCTCAGTTGATTTTTCAATAACCTCGTCACTCTGGCAGGCCAGAATATTATAGAACAGCTGAAGCTGCAATACAAACAACTGAATTAAATGCTGGTATTCCTGATTGTCCGAATTTTCAGATAATTCAATTATTATATTTGAAGTTTCTACCAGTAATTTCAGGAATAACCCGGGAAGTTTTTCATTGTTATTTCCTATGAGGAAATTTTCCAGATCATTCAGCACTCCTTTCTTAAATTCACCGGTACCTCCATATAACTGGCTGGTTGACATCCAAATGGGAATTACGAAATTGGACCCTGGCAGGTTCAGTTTTTGTAAGGCTTCCAAATCTTTCAGAATTGCTTCGCGGGTTTTTTCCCTGCATTCATCTGCAGGCGGCTCAACAGGTTTAGTTTCAAACCGTATTTTTTCTGTTTCAACATTTCCGCAATGTTTGCTAATGGCAATAAGTTGCAAAATATAACGGGTTGGACTGTCGGGTTTCAATTCAATAATAACCGGTGAAGTATTATCCCGTTTAATTTCCTCTTCATTTATAATCCAAATAAATGAATCTGCCCCGGTAGAAAGATTTGTCAATATCATTTTATCACCATCCTGACTGGGCTCAAATTTTGCCACCGGTGCTTCATGGACTGTAATTTTAATATCCGAAGGTTCGCCGTTTACATTAAAGGTATGTTCACCCCTTCCGGCTTTTGCAGGAATAAACACAAAATTACCGTTTGCATCCTGTTCAACTCCAGGTCCTTCAACAGGTGCATTTGCTCCTTCTGTTACCATAGTAAACATATGCGACGACTCATCGTTTTCGCAAAAGTCCCTGCCATCCAAATTCACTTCAATAATAATTTTAAAAAGTTGAATTTTGTGTTCTGCTGTGGCGGTACAAACACCATTTGGCGCCGTAACCACTAACTTCACAACAACCGAATTATCTTCATTGTCAGGCAATTTTGTAAATCTGTGTTTCGGACTTTTCGTGGTTGAAGTCGGGCTGCCATCGCCAAAATCCCACAAAAAGAAAGCGCCTTCAATATCTCCAAACGGTTCAAAGGTAATTTCAAGGTTTACCGGTGCTCTTTCAGGCGCTTCAAAGTCAACCTGAGGTGCTTTGAAAACCGTAAGTTCGGCTTCGGTAACCTGCTGGTTCACTGTGAACCGGATGGGTTTTCCGAACAAATCTTCAGGGAATACTGCCGGATCGAAACTTATTTTTTTGTTTTCAATGGTCATTCCGGGAACATCGGGATCGGATTTTATTTCACCATCTTCGGGCGAAACTTCAAAACGAATTTCAGTATCTCGCCCAAGGCAGATTTTATCTTTTTCGAGCCGCAGCCAGGCCGGCGGTTTCTGAATGATAAAATTCACCGGAGCGCAGTCGGAACTAGACAGGTACGGCAGAGAAAAATCAGCAACTACCGTGTTTTGTTTATTATTCAGATAAACCAGCACAAAAGTTCCGCCCGGCTCCACACCGGCTTTGTGTTCCAGTCCGGGATGATGTTTGATAAATTCAGATAGCCTCAGCCTTAAAATGATATTTTCTTTCCGTTTATTGATTTCCTCCAGCAGAATTTCCAGTTTTTTGGCCGAACAGCAAATACCGGAAAGGTGCGTTACCAGCACGCCCATCAGTGCTTTCAGGTTCGAAGAAAGTTCAATGCTCTGGTATCTGACCTTTAGCTGGTCAACCAGCGCACACAACTGTTTCAGGGTTAATTTGTAGGTGTCAACCTGAGCAACACTCACATCAACCAGCACATTGGGCATTCGTTGCGAAAGCACATGCGTGTAAGCCATCAGCTCGATGGACTGATCTATTATAAATGCTTTCATTTCAGGCTGTTCTGCCCAAACTGACATATCGACCTTTTCATTGACGAGAACGCGTGCTTTTGCAATAATATCATTTACCGAACCTCCCTGGGTTTCGTCAAAAGCTGTTTTCATCAAAACGCCCAGTGTGTTTTCTTCTGTAACAAGATTATCGGGAATTACATTACTTTTAGAATAATAAGTAGTGAATATGTTTTGCTTTTCAAATTTTGGATCAAAGGTGGCAGTTGATTCAACTTTATTGGTGATTATCCCGGATGAGCCGGCAGCCTCTTTCGATGAATCGGAAAGCAGGTTCAGGTTGGATTCCCTTGCTTTTCCTGCAACCAACACTTCCTTTACATTTTTGCCTGGTTCTGCCGTACTAAACCCTGAAAATAACTGCGAAACTTCAGCCAGCACACACTCCTGTTCGGCAGTCCAGGCCCTTAAAAGCATATTCAAATCCTCAAATTCACATTCGTAATCCTCAACATTCAGATTTTCAGTATTCACATTTATGGAAAGCGCTTTTACATCGAAAGCCAGTCCGTGAATTTGTCTTAAATCGATTATTTCTTCCAGCGCTGTTTTGTAATTTTTCCCCTGGTGGCCTTCAATGCGTAAAAAGTCAAACCGGTCGGTATTGAAATTCAAAGGCTCCTGAATTTGGGGAAGGTTCGATAAATTTTCGCGGTGGTAACTCAGGTTTTTGGTGTGACTGAATTTTTCTGTTTTAAGAAAATCCCATACTTTTAACAGTTTTTCATCTACCCTGAAATAGAAGGGAACCGCGCGGAAACTCAATTCCGGCAATTTATTGGAAGGAGTAATTTTAACTGTTCCTGATTTGGAACCGAAGCCGTCAACCATTTCAAAAAAGCGATGAATCAAACTTCTGCATTGTTTCAGTTTGCTCAGGCCGCAGGTCAGGGCCGGAGATTTGTAAAACTGATGGCGGTTCTGTTTTGGCTCAACATTCACCTCGTCGAGGTTGCCCAAAAGCAAATGCTTTGGGAAGGCGTTAATATCAGGAAAACATTCTTCTTTAAGCGAAAGCAGCAAACTGCGGATTTCATTCCAGGTATCCACCAAATCTTTTAACAAATCGTACCGGTACTGAAAATCGAAAGGAATGCTGGCCGGGGTAAAACCAACCCTGTTTTTCAGGTTTTCAGGAAATTTATCAAACTGATTTTTAATTGTTTCAAGTTGCAGTAATTTACCAAAACCGGAATAAAGATTTGCAACTCCATTCTGAAGGTTTTGTTGTAAATTGTCGCTGTTCAGTGCGGAATGGTAAGCCAGTTTGAGTCCGTCGTAACTGGCAGAATTAGTCTGATTCAGCACTACCCGGCGCACCGAGAGCTCAGGCAACTGGGTGAATTTTTGCGCCACATCGTGTTTCGAAAAAATGGAATCGTTTTTGGCAATGTATTCCGCATCGGTTTTCGATACCAGCAATATACGCAGCCGTGCCACCTGCTCCACACCCTGGTTATCACAGTCAACGGTGGTACACAAATCTCCCTCTTTGGCATACGATTCCAGGTAAAGCAGAACAGTCTTGTCTTTCAGGTTTCCCAAAGATTCCAGCGGTTTTGAATTGTCTGTTTCTTCCGGAAGCAGTTCAACCAGTTCCATAGGTTGGGTGGTCACCTTTTTCCCGATGGTTTTTACCCTTTGAAAAAACGGATAGGACGCGAATTTGTCTTCAAACTTCCGGTAATGTTTTAAAACAAGCTCCGCCAGTTCAATGGTTTTCACCCCACCAGCCGAAACCGGTTGCCTAAGGG
>JAHYIT010000232.1 GCA_019429205.1 Mariniphaga sp.
TACCTTTTAAAACTAACAATTATAATGAGATGAAGATGAAAATCAAATTTTTAACAGCCGGATTAACTATTTTGCTGTTCAATTGTAATCTTTCCGCACAGCTAAAACATGCCCCGAAAAGCAAGTACATGACTTATAAAGGACTTGTCATGGCGGGTTACCAGGGTTGGTTCAATTGCGAAGGGGATGGTGCTGACAGGGGTTGGACACACTACAGTAAAAACGGGAAATTCGAGGATGGCAGTTGTACCATAGACTTCTGGCCTGCAATGGATGAGTACAAAGTGAAGTATAAAACACCTTTCAGGTTTGCAGATGGTTCGCCTGCCTATGTTTTCAGTTCCTATGATGAGAGTACGGTTGATCTCCATTTTAAATGGATGAAGGAATACGGTATTGACGGGGTATTTATGCAGCGCTTTTTCTCTGTACTTACCAGTGAAAACAGGCTGAACCACAACGACAAGGTTCTTGCATCGGCCATTAAGGCAGCAAACAAATACGGCGTTGCCATCTGCCTGATGTATGATATCGGGAGCATGGATGACAGCCAGTACAAGCTGGTAATGGAAGACTGGAAGCACCTGGTTGATGACCTCCAATTAACCAATCAGGGAAAGAAGACCACCTATCTGTTTCATAATGAAAAGCCTTTGGTGGCTTTCTGGGGAATAAGCGCCGGAACCAGGGAGTCGGGCCATATTCCTGAAATATTTGATATCATGGATTTTTTTAAAAACGATCCGGTTTATGGCGGGTGCTCCATCCATCTGGGAATTCCTTCGCGCTGGAGGACACTTGGATCGGATACAAAAGGCGATCCCCGGTTACACGATGTAATTAAACAGGCCGATGTGGTGCATCCCTGGCTGGTTGGGCGTTATAACGAAATGAGCTATGAAAAATACCGGCAGGAAAATATTATTGATGACGTGAAATGGTGCAGGGAACACGGGAAATCGTATGCCCCGACAGTATACCCGGGTTTCTCATGGTATAATATGAAGGACAATGAAATCTCGGACAAGGTTCCCCGGAACAAAGGTGAATTTTTCTGGAAGCAAATTGCCGGTGCCATCGAAAGCGGTGCGGAAATGCTTTATGTAGCCATGTTTGATGAGATTGACGAAGGAACTGCCATCATGAAATGTGCCCACGAAGTTCCGGTTGGGAAAAGCATTTTTGTTCCCCTCGAAAAAGAGGTTCCGAGCGACCACTATTTATGGTTAACAGGCATGGCTGGCAAGATGCTTCGTGGAGAAATCCCGTTTACAGTAAGTATGCCTGAAAAGAAACAGAAATAATCTTGAGCCCACTCCGAAAAGTCAGAGGGGCGGTTAATAATTATCTTAACTCAAAATGTTAACAAGTTTGTTGATATTTATCTCAATTAATATGCTGTTATTCAGCTTTATGTATTGCTAATGATTTAAATATATATTATATTTATGGCTGAATTCAATTTTCATAGCCGTATGTTTAAAAAATCAAACAGGGATTCGCAGATAAACCTTTTCGGGGGTATTCCTGCATTGCTTGAAGGAAAATCCAAAAAGCAGTTTGACGATTCTTCAGCCTGGCACAACCAGTTCCGCAGTCAGGTCATCTCCCGTATTGATGAATCACACTATAAGGTACTGTTTAGTGAAAGAATGGGAGCACCCAATGCTTCTGTGTCGCTTCTGGTTGGCATGATGATATTAAAAGAAGCCATGAATTGGAACGACCTGCAGCTTTTCGAAGAAAGCAGATTTAATATATTGGTACGCAGTGCATTAGGATTATTTAACCTTACCGATGACATTCCTGCCGAATCCACCTATTACCTTCTTCGCAAGCGTATCCATGAGCATTACAGGGAAAAGGGAGAAGACCTTTTTGACATTACTTTTAAGCAGATCACCCGTGACCAGATAAGTGAATTCAATGTTAACGGAAAGAATATCCGCATGGACAGTAAATTAATCGGCAGCAATATTGCTTTTTATTCCCGTTATGAAATCATTCACCGGACCCTTGTTCTTTTTTGCAAATCACTGAATGAGAGTCAGATGAATATACTGTCGGTTTCAGACAAAGAACAATTAAAGCAGCTTTTGGAAGAAGAACCACAAAAAACCGTTTACCGCAGCACAAGGGATGAGGTTAAATCCCGCATGCAGCAGATTGGGGCACTGGCATATAAGCTGATAAAGCTTTTTGACGACAATTCCAACGATCAATATCAACTTCTCAGGCGGGTTTTCGAAGAACAATACAAAGTGGTTGAAGAAGAAAAAATTGAACTTCGCCCCAAAGAAGAAATTACCTCCTCCAGTGTTCAGTCTCCCCATGACCCTGACGGGGCTTACCGTCAAAAAGGTGAACAAAAGGTAAAAGGTTACAGTACCAATGTTACCGAAACTGCATCAGACGGCCCCCTGAATTTGGTTACAAATATAGATGTAAGGCCTGCCAATACTCCTGATACACAGTTTGTCCAACCGTCAATAGAGGCAACAATCCAGGTTACAGGGCAGGTCGTTGAAACAGTATATGCTGACGGTGCTTACCAAAGTCCTGATAACGATTCTTTTTGTGAAGGTATAGACATGGTCTTTACCGGTATGCAAGGCCCCCAGTCAAGGTATCAGCTTGAGTTGGAATCCGACGGGCTTCATGTTACTGACATGGCAACAGGCCAGACCCAAATAGCCTCCCCGGTGACTAAGCGCAAAAACAGCAAAGACGACAAATGGTACATTCAAACCGAAAAAGGCAAGAAGTATTTTAGCCACAAGCAGATCAGGACATCCCAGATGCGGAAGAAAATGCATGAGCGACCTATCGAAGAGCTTCGAAAACGAAACAATGTGGAAGCGACCATTTTTCATTTTGGATTTACGCTTCACAACAAAAAAACCAAATACCGGGGCATCTTCAAACAACAAATGTGGGCTAATTGCAGAGGCCTGTGGATAAACCTTGTCAGGATTATCAAATTTACTCAACAAACATGTCAAAGAACGTTTCAAACATTAAAAAATCAGGTCAATTCTCTTCTTTTCAGGCCGGTTTTTGCGGCCATGAGATACTTTGGAGTAAATATTGACTTGAAATTAGTCATGTATGTATTTTTATTCACCATTATGAAATTTAGCAATTTTTAAAATATCCACTTTTTGGAGTGGGCTCAAGATTTGCTTCGTTTCGGTAAGTTGAAATATTGAGGCCTTTATCTTGGTTATATATTAAATATTCGTTTTTAAATACTAACCCATCTTCTCCCAGAATTAATTCGGCAGAATATCCGTTAATCATTTTATTAAAGCTTATTTCGAAGCTTATTGATGAAGTGATTTTTGAACTTTTATGAAGCAATTTCTCTTCACCGCCTTTTAATCCAATATATGCCTTCAATTTTGCTTCATAAAGATTGTTTAAAAAATCAAAGAAGGAAATAAAATTACTTTTTCCAGAGCCATTGGCACCAATCAGAATGTTAACAGGTTTAAGGTCAAGACTGATATCCCTGATTGATTTATATCCTGATATTTTTATAAAGTCTATCATATTTAATTCATTTCTAATTTTTTACAATTTCATGCGAAGAACTAATCTCCAAATTTATATTTTTCATGCCAAAAATTTATCCCAGATTATTTTGGCGGTTTCGCGACATCTTTTATCGCCGGTATTTATTAAATCAACATAAGCGAGCAATGGTGGTACGGTTATATTCTTATCATTAGTTTCATAGTTCCAGAATTTTATAAAAACCCATACATCCCCTTTGGGGTCAGGAAACAATTGGTAATTTCGTATCAGTTCGTTACGTGTTTCTGTTGTATAAAGTGTAAGTTCACCCGGACGCAGATAATCAGTCAACAAATCGCCGGCAGGTTCACCTCCCCACCATGTTTCTCCTTCATGTAGATTAATATTTCGCCAGTGTGTGAAATTTTCTTCGTTGGCAAAACGGAACCGGCCAATTTCAAGAGTGGGCTGTAAGGTTTCCTTGTAGGCTACCATCCATTTATCAAGTAATTCCTTTTTATTCATTAACTGAAATGTGTTTTTATTCATGCGGGCCAAAAATCCATTTCCTTTCAACCCATTGAAAATATAAGCGATATTGCCGTGCGCCACTCCTGTTATTTCAGCTATTTCCCGGTGAGGAAGGTTAATTAGTTCAGGTTTTAGCAGAAAATGAAATAAAACTTTTACTCCTGTTTTGGTGAATGCTCTGTTTCGTTTTTCTTTTGCAGTTTTTAAAGGTTTATTTGCATCGATGAAATATCGGAAACGTTTCTCATGAAAGAAAACGTTTCCGTTGGCCTCCAGGTAAGCTATTTTTAATTGTCTCAATTGCTCTTTTATTCCCGGGAATATACGCTCGGCAATAATCATGAAAGGCGGCTTTTCCCGGGCATTA
>JAHYIT010000037.1 GCA_019429205.1 Mariniphaga sp.
CGTAAACCAGCCCAATAACACGAACTTCGAATTCTTTTGAATCTTTTACCCCACGAATGAACGGAACGCCCGGCCCGGGATTGTCGGTATTGTTCAACCCGGTAACAGCCAGCGTGATGTGTTTCTTTTTCATGGTTTCTAATTAAATTCGAGCGGATTGCCGTGAACCGTGATTTGATGATGCTTCAGTAACGTGCAGAATTCATAAAAATCCTTTTCGAAACTCAAATCGTCCACATCGTATTTTATTAAAAAAGCATCTTTTATTTCGTCCAGCTCTTTTTCTTCTGCAATCATTCTGATCAGCTCAAGTCCCGATGGGTTCAGGCTGAACGAGTCGCCGGTTTTCTGATTGAAAACAAACCCGTTGTCGCTGATTTTTACTTCCGGTGCAATTTTCATTTTCCCTTATTTTTACTCGTAATTTTCTGATTTCTTTTTGGTTCTTTTTATCATCGAATTTAAAACATTTCTTTTAAAATCGTGATAGATGTGAACGTTAAATAAAATTGGAGAAACGCTATTTTATTGTTCCTCTAATTTGATTATGAATTTTTAACTGCAAAATCAGAGTTCTATTGTTTCTGAAACTCCGTTTGTTGTAACCGTAACTTTATTATCGCACTCTCCATCGCCATAATCAAAAACCTGAAGGCTTCCATTTGTTGCAATTTCAACAATACCGCTAACAGGCCAGAAACAGCCGTTTTTATAAATTAATGGCGAAGTAATTTCAATGGTATATGCCTGGCCGTCTTTGTTCACTCCGGAGCCGTCTCCGGTAACCGACCAAACATCATCTGCAAAAAGAAGTGTTTCTTTGCCTTCAACCATCTCACTTAGTTTTTCACATGTCCAACTCATTTCAGAACCATCGGCATAAATAAGTTTTCCACCTGTCACTTTTTTGGTAAAAGTGAGGTTGCCGTTTTCGTTTTCTCCATTGTTCAGGATGGTTTTGGTTCCCTGCAGATTGTTGTCGTTGAAGTAATAATCTTCAAAGGTAATTTCGCGAGAAGAACCCTCGTTGCGCCACCAGTCAGACAGTGTTACCTGAATTTTTCCCCTGCGCAGGTTTCCGTTAAAAGTTTCGCAGTTTTCATCGCCGTAGTCCAGCGTCCAGCTTCGGGGCCAGAATTCACCGGTTTCATTTTCGTGAATCGTTACGGTTAGACATCCCAGCAATTCTGCTGATTTCAAATCGTCCTCATCGCCATTGGTAATTGTTTCTTCCGAATCGAAATTAAACGCGTTGAACAGTGCGAGATAATCTCTGGCTTCAGTTTTCAAAGCTACATCCTCCATCTCGTTTTTGTTACACGAATTCAACATTGCTAAACCGGCTGCCAAAACAACCAACACGATAAATTTTCCTGATTTCCTCATGACTTTAAAATTTTAATGAATAAAGATTTTTTGTATCAGAGATAAGACACACGTTAAATTAAAAACTTGCATAGAGGTGAAAAAAATGTTTGATGGCTATTTTTTTAAAATAATCGAATGATTGATTTTCTGTCCATCGGGTAGTTGAAAAACAAGGAAATAGTTTCCCGAAGGCAAATCAAGGTCAATATTTGAAGTATTTCTTTTGATTATGCCTTTTTTTACAAGCAAGCCACCTGTATTAAAAACGGAATATGTGTCATCTGCTGTTAAGCCCTCAATGTAAATTTTCCCGCCCGAAGGATTCGGATAAATCCTGTTTTTTTCTTTTTGGAATTCCTGGGTTGAAGTAGCGGTTAGTTGGGTTGAATCTGATGAAATCAGGACTGGCGTTCTGTTTGCGTTATAATACATGGATTTAAAACGATGAATATCTTCATCCATTTCTGCATATTCAAACAATTCATGCAACCAGCTTTCCGGCGCCGTTTCGTAATGCAGCGAAACTTTCACTTTGGCAGCATTTCCCAACTTAGATGTTGGAAAGGCATAGATGATGGATTCTATGCCCATTTCTGAGAAGTAATCGGCATCATTGACAGCCTGACCAACCACTTTTACGGTATCGTAATTCAGGTGTGACGAACTAAACCCCTCCGGAACTATCCTGTTGTCTTTTAGTGGGATATAAGCTTTTTCAAGAACGGTGGTAACATCTCCCTCCGTATCACCCATTACAAATTCGTAAATCTGAACCTGGTTTTCGTTGTTGATGTTTTCGTAGTGAGGCTCGAAATGTTCGTAATCACTGTTCACCAAAGCAGATGAACCTTTTTTGCCAGAATGAAAAAGGGTATCTGAATCACTGGTTACAAGGAATTCAAGGTAAGCCCTGCGACTTGGAAAACCGGTTGGAAATTTGTGCCCTGCCTTGTTTTTCAGAAGTACCTGAACATAAACGGAATCATTTTCACGGCGAATTTCTTCTATACTCAAATCAATAGTGCTTGCGGTTAACATCTCTTTTGTGCGATTGATGGTTTCAGCCAAAAACTCCTCTCCCGAATGAAGTTGTAACTCTTCGTGATTCTCTTTTAAAAGGTTCAGCATAAAAACGTTTCCACCCGTCAAATCATGAATTCCAAAAGGTTCACGTCCGGGAGCAAAGCCAGGCCGGCTGCTGATTTTTATGGGTTCATTCAATCGGGGAAAATGACAAGACTGGCACGAAATATTTTGTTCTCCATAGATTGAATTTTCCCATTCATGGTAAAGCGTCTGCTCTGTAAAAGTTTCACCGGTTGGTTCGCCATGTTCATCTACTGAATTTGTGAACAAGGAATGGCAGGAGCCACAAAGCCGGGATTCATTGATTTTTTCAGAATACACTGGCGTATATCCTGTATTCGCAACCATTTGAGCAGTTAACGGACTTTGATAAGGTCCGTAAATCTCTTTTGCAGCGTTTATTCCAAAATTGCCCGAAAACAACGGCGAACTGAAATCGTTTATCTGGTGACACACTGTACAGGAAACGCCATCTTTCCCCAGTTCATCCGCTTTCAAATCATCCAGCGTGTAATAGTCTGAAGATGTTAAAAATGCATTCACCATTCCCATGGGGGCATGACACCGGGTGCAAACATTTTCGAGCGCCTCTTTGTGCGAAGGATTTTCTAATCCTTCGTGTTTGACTTTTGCTTTCCAAAACGGGTCTTTTGATGCGTTTGCAAGCATCGTGCTGCGCCAGCGGGCAACTGGTGAAACATCATTTCCCTCACTGTCGCGTAACGCAAAATCGCTGGTTGAATGACACATCACACAGGCACCCGACGACAAAAACCATGTGTTTGATTTGTTGGGAAGATCCTGGTTTACTATCAGATATCCCGATACCAAAAGCATTAAAGCCAGGGCAGCTAAATAAAATACGGCTGGTAATCTCATAACATTTACAATTTAATGAACAGTTATTTGACACCACCCGCAACAAAAACTTTTGCACCCTTAAAAAAAGTATGACATTTTTATTCCGAAGCTGTTTTTGGTTTCTTTTTTCTTCTTTCAATCCAGTTGTAAACTATTGGCAAAACCATAAGCGTTAGCATGGTGGATGTTATTAATCCGCCAATAACCACAGTGGCCAGCGGCCGTTGCACTTCGGAGCCGGGGCCGGTGTTGAATGCCATCGGAATGAACCCGAGACTGGCCACCAGGGCAGTCATTAATACCGGACGCAAACGGTCGGCTGCCCCGTCAATGATGGATTTTCGCAGGTTCGCATCTTTGTTTTTCCGAAGTTCGTTGATGTGGTCAACCAGTACAATGCCATTCAAAACTGCCACCCCAAACAAAGCCACAAAACCAATACTTGCCGAAACCGAAAGGTACATTCCGCGCAACCAAAGCAGGAAAACCCCTCCGGAGAGGGCGAACGGAAGATTAAGCAAAATGAGCAGGGCATATTTCATTTTGCCAAAATTGAGGTAAAGCAGGCCGATAATGATAAAAATAGAAAGCGGGACCACAAGCAGCAGATGCCGCATGGCCCTGCGCTGGTTTTCAAACGTTCCGCCATATTCAATAAAATAGCCGGGAGGAATGGCCGCTTTTTCGGCAATCTCCTGCTCCAGGGTTGAAACATACGTACCCAAATCGATGTTTTTAATGTTGATGGCAACAATCAGTCTGCGCCATCCGTTTTCGCGTTGAATCTCGCGCGGGCCTTCCTGCAGTTCGATGTTTGCCACCCGTTTGAGCGGAACAAAATCGCCGCCAGGCAAATGCACCGGAATGTCCTGAATTTTATACAGTTCGTCGCGTACGTTTTCCGGATAACGCACCACAATGCCGAAACTGCGCTGTCCTTCATACAAAATTCCGGCTTCCTGCCCACCAATTCCGGCTTCAACCACTTTCTGCACATCATTCACATTTAACCCGAATGTGGCAACTGCTTCGCGGTCAATTTCAATGGTCACATAAGGTTGTCCGGCTGTTTGTTCCACGTAGAAATTGTCCGTTCCTGGTATTGAAGGCAACAGGGCTGAAATATTTTCGCCAATCCTGTCGAGCATGTTCAAATCTTCGCCATAAATTTTTACGGCCAAATCCGATTTTACCCCGCTGGTCAGTTCATCCACGCGCATGGCAATAGGCTGTGTAAAGTTGTATGCCAGTCCCGGTTCGGTTTGGAGATAAGGTTCAATCATGGTAATGATGTCTTCTTTGGTAATTCTCTTGCGCCACTCTTTTGTGGGTTTCAGAACTACCCACACATCGGTTTGGTGCACGCCCATCCAGTCGTTGGCCAGGTCGGACCGGCCGGTTTTGGGAACCACGGTTTCAATTTCAGGAATGTTCCGCTTGAGCTGACCCGCCAGCCAGTCGGCATTCTCTATGGATTGGTTGAGCGTTACCGAGGGCATTCGCACCTGCTCAATTAAAATGGAACCTTCATCCAGTTCAGGAAGAAACTCGGTTCCGAGCCTGGTCATCAGGAAAAGGGATGCGGCAAAAATGACACCTGCAACGGAAACCACCATCCAGCGGCGGTCGAGGTATTTTTCGAGCGAACTTATGTAGCGCGGTTTCAACCAGTTGATGAGCCGGTTTTTGCGCACTTTCACTCCTTTTCGAAAAATAATGGCCGACATGGCCGGAACAAAAATCAACGCCAGCAGTAACGAGCCAAAAACGGCTGCTGCCACGGTAATGGCCATGGGCCGGAACAGAATTCCCTCCATGCCGCTGAACGTCATAATAGGAACATAAACCATCAGAATGATAAGTACTCCAAAGAAAATGGGACGAACCACCTGCAGAGCTGCACTTTTAATCACTTCTGCTTTGTCTGCATTTTTATCTTTTTGCAGGCGGTGGACAATGTTTTCCACCATAACCACCGAACCGTCAACCACCATTCCAAAGTCGATGGCGCCCAGGCTCATCAGGTTGGCAGCCAGACCAAACTCGCGCATACCGATAAAAGCAAAAAGCATGGAAAGCGGAATAACTGCTGCAACAATCAATGCACCCGAAATTTCACCCAGCATAAGTAAAAGAATTACAATAACCAGCATTCCACCTTCTATCAGGTTGGTACTGATGGTTTTTGTAGTGCGGCTGATTAAGTCCGATTGGTCATAAAATTTTTCAATTTCCACTCCCTCGGGTAAACTGGCGTTTATGGTTTCAATTTTATCTTCAATGTCTGAAATAACTTCCCGTCCGTTGCCTCCGCGCAGCATCATCACTATACCAGTGACCACCTCTCCGTTTCCGTCCTGTGTTACGCCGCCCTGTCTGATTTGTGTGCCCATTTCCACAGTAGCAATATCGCGAATGAAAACCGGTTTGTTCTCCACATTTTTAACAATGATGTTTTCAATGTCTTTTGGGGAATTGATTTGTCCAAAACCTCTGATGATGTATTGTTCATCATTGTGTTCAATAAAATTTCCGCCCGAAACGCTGTTGTTGTTGGCAATGGCATCCAGCACCTCCGAAATGCCGATGCCAAACATGCGAAGACGTCCAGGCTGCACAATTACATCATATTGTTTGACAAAACCACCAAATGAATTTATTTCTGTAACTCCCCTGACTACTTTTAACTGCGGGGCAATCAGCCAGTCCTGGATTTCGCGGAGCTCGGTAAGCGAATAGTTTTCACCCTTCACCACGTACTGGTAAATTTCGCCCAGCGCCGTTGAAATGGGTCCCAGTTGCGGACTGCTTACCCCGGGCGGAAGTTCTTCGGCAATGGACTGCAACCGCTGGCTGACCATCTGCCGGGCAAAAAAAATGTCGGTGCCTTCGTCAAATTCCACCGTAACCGCCGAAAGCCCAAATTGCGAAATAGACCGAACCTGTGCCACATCGGGCAAACCGTTCATGGCCGTTTCAATAGGATAACTCACCAGTTTTTCCACATCGAAAGGTGAAAAACGGCCCGCTTTTGTAATAACCAGCACCTGAACCGGAGTAACATCGGGTAATGAATTTATGGGCAGCCGGATAAGTGAAAAATAACCGGCAACAGCCATCAAAACCACCAAAGAAAGGGCAACAAATTTTTGCCGGACACTGAATGTGATTATATTTTTTAGCATAAAAATGGATTTCTTTGGTTTTTTATTCCTCTGCAATAATATCGTAACGCGAAAGCGCCTTTAAACTGAAAACCTTTGATATAGCTACCTGTTCGCCTTCTTTCAGGCCACTTTCCACAAAAATAAACCGGGGTCCTATTTCAATAATCCGGATAATTCTTTTCTCAAACACATCCTCGCTTTGCTGCACAAAAACCACCGGCTGATTTCCATCGTAGGTAAGTGCTTCTGTGGGAATGGCAATGATTTCTTTTTGAGAAGAAGAAACAATTTGGAGGCGTACATTTTCTCCCGGGCGTGGCCAGTTTTCCGAAGTGGAAACCAGAATATTCACCACCACCGAGCGGCTGTTTTCATCGAGTCCGGGATTGACAGACGAAATGACTGCACCGGTTTCAGACTCCAGGGATTCATCGCGCCGCATTATAAAAACCGAATCGCCGGATTGAATCAGCCGCGCATCGTCGGGCGAAACATATCCACGAACCAAAACTACCCGCGTGTCGAGAATGCGGGAAAGGTTCTCCAGTGCATTTACCGACTGACCCAATTCCACAAAGCCTTTCTCCACAATTCCGCTAATTGGCGCGTGAATGTGGAGCACCGGATCAAATTTATCGGCTGTGTTGAGGGCCTGAATTTCTTCATCAAAAACACCCAGGGCTTTCAGTTTGGCATAGGCTGCCCGAACAGAAGCCGAAGCCCGTTCAAATTCTGATGTGGCACGCTCCAGTTCGCTTACCGAACTGATGGTCTCTTCCACCAGTTGTTTTATGCGTTTAAGCCGGTTGGTCTGAAACTGTTCTTCGGCATAAGCCTGAAGATATTCCGAAACCAGGTTTCCATATTCCAGACTTTGAAGATGAAACAGCGCCTCTCCTTTTCGCACCCAGTCGCCTTCGTTTTTATTGATTTCCCGTATTTGTCCGTCAATGGGCGTACTGATGATACTGGCGTGATTTGGCGCCGGAAACACTACTCCGGGTGCAAAAACCACATAATCTTCCAAATTTGTTTCCACCTCAACTGTTTGAATTTGAAGTTCGTTTTTTTGCTGGCCGGTAAGCTTCACCAGTGCATTTTCTTTTAAATCCTGAAGGGAAGGAGGAACACCGACTACCTGCTGAGAAACATTAATTTCCTGGTTTTTATTTGAAGAGCAAGACGCTGTTATTAAAATAAGCGCTGAAAAAAAGTAAATTACATTACGGTTCATATTTTTGTGTTTTTTAAGTTCATTTTTAATACACCAAATCCTGCCCCAGGTATTTTTCAAGCGCCACCAACTGAAGGTAATAATCGCGCAGAGACTCAAGATAGCGTTGCTCGCTGTTTAAATAGGTTTGCTGGGCAGTAAGCAGTGTGAGCAAATCTATTTCGCCCAACTGATAGGCTCTTAGACTTAGGTTTTGCAAATGAGCTGCTTTGTCCTTCATGGTTTGGTTGTAGCGGTTAATTATGGAGCGGCTCACGTCGTAATTATGCCAGGCGTATTCAACTTGCCTTTTTATGTCGAGTGCAACTTCTTTTTGTTTCCAGGTTATTTCGTCCCGGCGCGCAGTGGCCTGGTTAATTTTTCCTTTTTGCTCCAGCGGAAACCAGATGGGAATGCGTAAGCCAATTTCAAACCCTTTGAAATGATATCCGTCACCATTTCCAAAGTTTTGTTTGTAAAAGCTCAGGTTCAGGTCGGGGAGGTAATTGCTTTTGGCTTCTTTCAGAAAAAAATCTGTTGCCTGTAATTCATGCTGGGCTGCCAGGTACCGCGGATGGTCTTTTTGTTTTAAAAGAGTTTGAATTTGGGTGATTTCAAGGTTGGCAGCCATCAGCGTATCAGAAAAAGTGATGGAATACAGTTGTTCTTCTTCGGGAAGTCCCATGGAGAAAAACAGTCCGTAACGCGCTTTGTGTAAAATCCATTCGCTTTGGTCGAGGTCGTTTTTAGCCTCCTCCAGGCGCAATTCGGCATTGGTCAGGTCAATACCGTTGGCCATGCCGGTTTCAAACTTGGTAAAAACAGCGTTATAAAGGTCTTGTGCCAGTTTAAGTTGGTTTTGCCTCGATTGTTGCAGGTAATTTGCATACAGCACTTCAATATAGTAGCTTTTTACTTCAGCTTTAATTTCGTTTTCAATGGCTTTTACCTCCAGTTCCAGCGCTTTTGCCTCTTCCGAAATGCCCTTGAGGCGATAAGCTGCGGTGAGCGGAAAATCAATTTCCTGCGAAACAGTAACCCGTTTTTCATCGAAAACATCGCCGGGACCGCTGCCGATTCCTTCTTTAAAATAGCTGATTTCAGGGGCAGAGATTCCGGTTTCAGTGCGCCAAACGTTATCTTTTTGTTTGTAAACAGCCCGCATTTGCTGCACCTTCGCATTCTGGTCCAACGCATACTGCACTGCATCTTTTATGGTCATTTCATTTTGTGCTTTCAACGTGAGAGATACGGTGCAAAACAATAGGAATAAGAAGTTCTTTTTATTCATTTTCAATATTTTAATTCCTTTGATGAATTGAAATTGCCAGGCAAAAATCTCAATTAATTTTTTTTCCAAAATAATTTTTTATTCTGTCAGTTTCGTTGATTTTATGTCATCGAAATTAGAAATTTTATGTTATAATCATGCTTAAAACTGAATTTAAAATACGACACCTTCGATGGAAAAAACTTGCGCCTACCAAAAAAATATCTGATTTTATTCGCTTGGCATCAATCTTGTTTTACTGAACCATAAATTTACTTCATTAAAAAATTTTAAGCTATGAAAACAACTACAGGAATTATCTTAGTATTTGCTCTGGCCTTTCTGGCCTCATGCGAAGGAGAACCGGGCCCACCCGGAAGAGACGGGTTGGATGGTTTAGACGGCGAATCGTTTTTAGGTTCGGTTTTTGAAATTGAAGGCGATTTTACTTCCCAAAACGACTACATGTTGTATTTCCAGTTTCCTTCTAACATTACTGTTTATGATACCGATGTGGTTTTGGTTTACATTTTATGGGATATTGCGGAAGACATTTCGGGCAACCCGGTTGATGTTTGGCGACTGCTGCCTCAAACCGTTGTTTTGCGAAATGAAAATACAGGGAATGATGAGGTTTTACAATACAACTTCGACTATACATTTGCCGATGTACAGGTTTTTCTGGAAGGAACCATCGATTTTAGTACATTGCTGCCCGCCGAAACCGACAACCAGGTATTCCGGATTGTGGTATTCCCGGCTGATTTTATAACGCAAAAAAGCCTGGATGTGAGCGATTACAGTATGATGATGAAATCGTTGGGCATAAAAAAGGATTTAGTTCAGAAAATTGATTTGAATACGCAGATTGAAATCACCAAATAGAAAAATTCAATTCGGGTAAAATTTCATTTCCCGAATCCAGAATAATCTTAAAAGAAAAGGAAAGCATAGTTGATTGTGTTTTCCTTTTTCTATTTTTTAAAATCGTAGGATTAACATACCAGTCCGCTAATTGCCAATAATGAGCGGAGAGAAAAAAAGATGAAAAAGGAAGGATGGTAAAAAATTATTCTTTTATATCAGGAAATGCTTCATTCCAGGCATTCCAGCCCCCTTGCAGCGATTGAACATTTTTATATCCAAGCTGCATCAGTGCTTTTGCTGATAAAGCACCGCGATTGCCACTGCTGCAATACACAAAAATGAAGTCGGTTTTTTGCGGAGGATTTTTCCCGGTGCCTTCCCAGGTTTCTTCCGGGTTTATTCTGAATTCCAGCATTCCGCGCGGAATGTTAACTGCTCCGGGAACGGCGCCCGCCTGGTTTTCAGCAGATGTCCGTACATCAATAATGAAAATATCTTTACGGGTGTAAGTGTTTTTGAAATCTTCAGGGGTAATTTCTGTAATTACTTTTTTGGCGGCAGCCACCATTTGGTCAGCATTTTCATAAATCACCAGTTTATTTTTATCTTGGCTTTCAGCAGTACCTGAAAAAAATACAAAAATCAAAAGAAAAAGAATGGTCAACGGTGAACCAAAAATTTTATATTTCATTTTAGCTTTTTTGTTTTACATTTTCACCTACCACAAACAGGAAAATGTTCTTTTGGTTCAATACTGGATATATTAAAAAACTATCCAAATTGGCTTATATATAAACGTAAAAAGGAGAGCTGATTAATCAACTCTCCTTCTGTTGTAGCGGGGGCAGGACTTGAACCTACGACCTTTGGGTTATGAGCCCAACGAGCTACCAACTGCTCCACCCCGCAATATATTTTAATATTATTATTTCAAAAGAACCTGGTAGCGGGGGCAGGACTTGAACCTACGACCTTTGGGTTATGAGCCCAACGAACTACTCCCGATAGCTATCGGGACTCCACCCCGCAATATATTTTTAATAGTTTCCCTATTTTCTCAGAACGCGGCTGCAAATATAAATACTTTAATTGAATCAGCAAAATTTGATGAGACATTGTTTTTCTTTGGCTAACTTCCATTTTTTTAATGGAATTGCTGTTTTCTAAATGTTCTACAACACAAAAAGAACCCAGTTTCGGATAGGTATATCCATTCAAAAAATCGTCAGATATATATTAACTGAATAAATTACGTGTAAGGATAACAAAAGTTGATTGTTTCTAAATAAGCCTGTAAAATACAAATTGCTCTGCAATCCTTTGATAAATTATTATTTTTGGGCTTTTAATGAAAAAATCTTCCGGTTTTTCTAAATTCTTTTAGGATGTTTAAGAAATTCGTTTTTTACCTGAAAAAGAAATTGCTCCTGGTGCTCTTTATCGGTTTTGTAGTGGGTTTACTTGCTACAATCTATACAAATAAAGCCCTGGAATATACTTCAACCAATGAATCGTGCGAAATGTGCCACGTTCACCCGCATGTTTTCGATTCGTGGAAATTATCGACCCATTACGATAATCCGTCCGGGTTCAGGGTTAGATGTGTGGACTGTCACCTGCCGCCTAAAGGACAAGGTTACCTGAAGGAAAAAATGATTGCCGCAGCACGCGATGTTTACGGACTGGTGTTTAAAGACAGTGCAGACTACAACTGGGAACTAAAATCAACTCTGGAATACGCGCAACATCACGTTTTTAAAGAATCGTGCCTGCACTGTCACCAGAATTTATTTCCGCTTACACTTACCAAAGAAGGTCAGGATGCCCATCTGTATTATACTCAAAATGAAGACGAACTGCGTTGCATCAATTGCCATTTGAATGTAGGACATTACGATCCCAATGCCATTCATGCGGCCAATGTTGATTTTGGTATGGGCAGCGATGAAAACCTGGAAGTTTTTACTGAACCTGCTATTGTTAACGCACATGTTGATTTTACAGAAACTGTGCCCAACACAACGGTTTTGTTTAACATGAAAGCCATTCCGGGAGGTTCATTTAAAATAGGAAGTCCGGAGACCGAACAGATGCGCAATGCCGATGAAGGTCCGCAAAAAGAAGTAAAAATCAGTCCGTTTTTTATGGCAGAAATTGAAGTGACCTGGAAAGAATACCTGGCCTTTTACGATGCAACCGCTGCCGAGGGCCGTTCAACCGATACCGAAGGCGGACGCACCGAGGCTGACGATGTTGATGCCATTTCAGGCCCCACCCCACCTTACGGTCAACCCGACCAAAACTGGGGCATGGGAAATCGTCCGGCCATTACCGTATCATATCATGCGGCTGAAACTTATTGCAAATGGCTTTCGCAGGTTACCGGAAAAACCTACAGACTGCCCACTGAAGCCGAATGGGAATATGCAGCCCGCGGTGGAACCGAAACTCCCTATTTCTTTGAAGGCCAGCCCAGGGACTTTGGAAAACAAGGCTTTTTTGGAAACCTGTTTGGAAAAGGAAGCGACCTGATCAATCAATATGTAATTTATGAAGAAAACAGTTGGGGAAAAACCCAGGAGCCAGATGTGGTGGAACCCAATCCGTTTGGTTTAAAAAATATGTTGGGCAATGTTATGGAATATTGTTCCGACTGGTATGCTGAGGATGCGTTTGAACAACTTCCGAACGGAGCAATTGATCCAAAAGGACCAGCCACAGGACAGGAAAGAGTGGTGCGGGGCGGATCATTCAGAAGCCCGGCAGGAGATGTCAGAAGCGCATGGCGCGATTACACACGCTCCGAGGATTGGCTGCGTACAGACCCGCAAATGCCCAAAAGCATTTGGTGGCTTTCTGACTGTAATTACATTGGATTCAGGGTAATCTGTGAATTTGACGAAAATACCGGAAAAAATAATTAATTTAGAGTCCTAAATTCAACTAAAATCATCGAATTATGAGTAGAAATAATTTTTCAAGACGGAAATTTTTAACCGGCGCAGCTGCCGTGGGTGCAGCCAGTGCCATGGGAGTAGGAACATTGGCATCATGCAGCGGAGGTGCTGGAACATCAGGAGCTGCAGGTGCATACGATTTCAAAAAAAGAGATTATAAGCTTCCACCAATGCTTGAAACCGCTCCAGACGGACCGGTGTTAAAAGCTGGTATCATTGGATGTGGAGGACGTGGTTCAGGTGCTGCCATCAACTTTTTAGATGCCGGCCCAAACCTTTCAGTAGTTGCACTGGGCGACGTTTTCCAGGATCGCGTTGACAGCCTCCAGGAAAAACTCAAAAATGAAAAAGGAGTGGAAGTGCCCGACGAAAATTGTTTTGTAGGCTTTGATGCTTTTGAAAAAGTTATTGATGCCGGTGTTGACATTGTTATTCTGGCAACCCCTCCAAAATTCAGAGCCGACCATTTTGAAGCTGCTGTTAAAGCACGGAAACACGTGTTTATGGAAAAACCGGTTGCAGTAGATTCTGCCGGAATCCGCCAGGTGATTGCAGCAGCAAAAATGGCAGATTCTCAGGGATTGAAAGTGGTAACCGGAACACAACGCCGTCACCAGCATAACTATGTAAACCTTTGGAACGAAATTAACAATAATGCCATTGGTAATATTGTTTCAGCCAACGTTTACTGGAATGGTGGCAAATTGTGGCATCGCGACAACAACCCGAGCTGGAGTGAAATGGAATGGATGATTCGCGATTGGGTGAATTGGACATGGCTTTCGGGAGACCACATTGTGGAACAACACGTTCATAACCTCGATGTAGCCTCCTGGTTTATTGGGGAACATCCTGTTAAAGCTGTTGGTTTTGGTTCACGGCAGCGTAGGGTAACCGGCGACCAGTACGACAATTTCAGCATTGATTATATTTACGAAGATGGCCGCCATGTGCACAGCATGTGCCGTCAGATAAACGGATGTGCCAACGGGGTTTACGAAATTTTCCACGGAACCAAGGCAATTGCAATCACATCAGGTGGGAAAAACCAAATTGTTGATGCGGCAGGAAATCAATTGTTCGAAGCTCAGGGATCTGAAACCAGTCCATACGTTCAGGAACATATAAATCTGGTTACCTGCATTCGCCAGAACATTCCGTTTAACGAAGCTGAAGCTACAGCAGAATCAAACCTGGTGGCCATCATGGGACGCGTTTCAGCCTACACCGGAAAAGAAGTGACCTACGATGAAATGATGAACTCTGATATGAAACTGGGACCAACAACCTATATTATGGGTGATATTGGGTACATTGAAACTGCTCAGGTTCCGGTTCCGGGTACTCTTGAAAGATAAATTAAAGGTAAATTTACCGGAACATTTTCCCCGGAGCAATAACCATAAGATAAATCAATCAACAAGGGAAAAGCCATCCGCCAGCCGGCGGATGGCTTTTTGCATTTTACCATTTCTTCAAAAAGGGAAAAATTAAACGCTGCAAGACTGAAAATCCTCATAAAAAACTACATTTGTATCCCTTAATACAATTGAATTTACAGCACAACAAAAGCAGTTGAATTATGACAAGATTGAAAATTAAAGAAATTTTAAGTACCGGAAAAACCGGCACAAAAACTCTGGCAAAAGGTTGGGTGAGAACAAAACGCGGGAGCAAAAATGTAAATTTTATTGCTCTGAACGATGGTTCAACTATACATAATTTACAGGTGGTAGCTGATACCGGCAAATTTGACGAACAACTGCTTCGCGAGATAAATACAGGAGCTGCCCTGGCAGTGGAAGGAACACTTTCCGAGTCTCAGGGAACCGGACAAAATGTGGAATTGCTGGCCGAAAAAATTGAACTGCTTGGAAAAGCCGATCCGGAAAAATATCCTATTCAACCCAAAAAACATTCGCTGGAATTTTTACGCGAGAATGCCCATTTGCGTTTTCGAACCAACACTTTCGGCGCTGTTTTTCGCATTCGGCACACTATGGCTTTTGCCATTAATAAATATTTTAACGAAAAAGGATTTTACTACCTGCACACACCCATCATTACAGCCAGCGATGCTGAGGGCGCCGGGCAAATGTTCCGTGTTTCTACATTGGATGCAGTGAATCCTCCTATCACTGAAGAGGGTAAACCCGATTACAGTAAAGATTTTTTCGGAAGGCCAACCAACCTTACAGTTTCCGGACAGCTTGAAGGTGAACTGGGAGCTCTGGCTTTAGGCGAAATTTATACATTCGGCCCAACATTCCGTGCCGAAAATTCAAACACCACCCGCCACCTTGCCGAATTTTGGATGATTGAACCCGAAATGGCATTCTACGATTTGAAAGATAACATGGATTTGGCCGAAGAATTCCTGAAATACCTGATTCGCTATGCACTGGAACATTGCAGCGACGACCTGAGTTTTCTGTCAAGCCGGTTGAAAGAGGAAGAAAAAAACAAACCACAGGATCAGCGTTCTATGGATTTGGTGGAAAAACTGCAATTTGTGCTGAACAGCGAATTTGTGCGGCTAACTTACACCGAAGCCATCGATATTCTGAAAAATTCGAAACCATACAAAAAAAATAAATTTCAGTTTCCGGTTGACTGGGGCGTTGACCTGCAAAGTGAGCACGAACGCTACCTGGTTGAAAAACACTTTAAATGCCCGGTTATTTTAACCGACTACCCGCGCGATATCAAAGCATTTTACATGAAACAAAACGATGACGGTAAAACCGTTCGTGCCATGGATGTGCTATTCCCGCAAATAGGAGAAATTATTGGCGGTTCGCAGCGTGAAGAAGTGCTTGAAAAACTTGAAAACCGAATGAAAGAGATGGATATTCCTTCCGAAGAAATGTGGTGGTACCTCGATACCCGCCGTTTTGGAAGCGTAGTACACAGCGGTTTCGGGCTGGGCTTTGAACGTTTTGTGCAGTTTGTTACAGGAATGGGAAATATCCGTGACGTGATTGCTTTCCCAAGAACACCTAAAAATGCAGAATTCTAATGCTCCGTGGTTGATCTCCACTGAAAAAATAGTAAATTTACGGAGCTAAAACAGGGACATGGAGCAGAAATTATCATTACAACAAAAACTGCTTCAAAAGCTTTCACCTCAACAAATACAGGTGATTAAGCTTTTGGAAATCCCTACTATGCTGCTCGAACAACGCATTAAAAAAGAACTGGAAGAAAATCCGGTATTGGAACTGGAATCAGACAACCCGGAGAACAATGATAATCAAGACAATGACGAACAGGAGCAGGAAACTGATGTGGACAACGACGAATTTTCATTTGACGATTACCTGCCTGACGACGATGAGATTCCAACTTACAAAACCAATACAAACAACTATTCAAAAGACGAAAAATACATCGACATTCCTTTTTCAGTAGGAATTACTTTTCACGAAAGCCTTTACGACCAGTTAGGCATGATTAACCTTGCCGAAGAAGACCGGCAACTGGCCGAATACATTATCGGGAACATTGATGATGACGGTTACCTGAGGCGCGATTTGATTGCCATTAGCGACGATTTGGCTTTTAACCTGAACATGGAAATACCGGAAGAAAAGCTTAAAGAAATTCTGGAAATTATTCAGCAATTTGATCCTCCCGGCGTTGGGGCACGCGACCTAAAAGAGTGTTTGCTTCTACAACTCAGCAGAAAACAAGGAAATAATCACATACTGGCAAATGCCATAATAAAAGATTTCTTCGAAGAATTTACGCGTAAACATTACGAAAAAATAAAGAAAAAGCTGGACCTTTCTGATGAGGAACTGAAGAAGGGTATTGACCAGATTCTGAAATTAAATCCAAAACCAGGCAGTTCATACAGCAACCCGCTGAATAAATCGAACCAGCATATTATCCCCGATTTTATTCTGGACAACATCGACGGGGAACTGAACCTCTCGTTAAACCAGCAAAATGTTCCGGATTTAAAAATTAACGATACTTACCTGGATATGCTGCATGCCCTGGTGAAAGAATCAAAAACCAAAAATAAAAACCAGAAAGATGCGGTAGTATTCGTAAAACAAAAAGTAGATTCAGCCAAATGGTTTATCGACGCCATCAGGCAGAGGAACCAGACCTTATTAATAACCATGTCAGAAATCATCAACTTTCAGAAAGAATATTTCAAAGATGGCGAAGAAACCAAATTACGGCCAATGATTCTGAAAGATATTGCAGAGAAAACCAACCTCGATATTTCTACTATCTCGAGGGTTTCAAACAGCAAATACATTCAAACCCACTTTGGCATTTTCCCATTAAAATATTTCTTTTCTGAAGGAATGCAAAAAGAAGACGGAGAAGAGGTATCAACCCGTGAAATCAAGAAAATTTTGCATGACTGCATAGACAATGAAGATAAACAGAAACCGCTGACCGACGAAAAGCTGACTAAAATTTTAAAAGATAAATCGTATAACATTGCCCGCCGTACTGTTGCTAAATACCGCGAACAGCTTGGAATTCCGGTAGCCCGCCTTAGAAAGAAACTATAATATGGCCAAAAAATTCGCACAAATAATTTCCATAATCTTCCATCCGGTATTTATACCCACCCTGGGATTCCTCTTGTTTTTTTACTCTGGTTTCTACTTTTCATTTATTACCTGGGAAGCCAAACGGTTTGTGCTTATGATTGTTTTGTTTTCGACCGGTATTTTGCCATTACTGGCAATGGCTCTGCTGTCCATAAATCCAAAATTCGAATTTTCGTTTGAAACCGGCAGCCAGCGTGTTTTGCCTTTGTTAATTTCTTCGGTATCGTATTATTTAGGTTATATTCTTTTAAACAGGATAAATGCTTACCCCGTATTTAAAATTTTCCTCATTGCATCGGTACTGGTCATTGTAGTATTGGTTGTTCTTTCGCTTAAATGGAAAATCAGCAGTCACATGGCCGGCATGGGCGGATTGACAGGAGCTCTGCTTGCGCTTTCATTTCGAACAGGGACAAATCCGGTTTGGGCCATTGTAATGGTAATTGTTTTATCGGGAATGGTAGCCACTGCCCGCTTAAAGCTTGAAAAAAACAAACTCTGGCATTTGGAGGCAGGTTATGCACTTGGCTTTGTTACGCTGTACCTGATTATTTACTTCGTTTGAACTATTCCACATATTTATACCCAATGCCTTTCAGGGTTTTAATGTGATCATTTCCAATTTTTTCACGTAACTTTCTGATGTGAACATCAATGGTACGATCTCCAACTACAACGTTTTCACCCCAAACGGTTGAATAAATTTCCTCGCGGGTAAATACTTTCCCGGGTTTTGAAACCAGTAACGAAAGCAATTCGAATTCTTTTCGGGGCAACACCATTTCAACATCGCCCAAACGAATCAGGTAACGTTCTTTGTCTATTACAAGGTTCCCGACAGAAACTGTGGTTGCATTTTCGGGATAGGCTTCCTGAGTGGCAGATTCGCCAGTTCGTTTTAACAGCGCTTTAACACGGCTGATTAAAACTTTGGGACGCACCGGCTTGGCAATATAATCATCGGCGCCGGCCTCAAACCCGGCAATCTGGGAATAATCTTCGCCACGGGCAGTCAGAAAAGCAATTACAGTGTTATTCAGGGAAGGAATTTTGCGGATTTCTTCGCATGCAGCAATTCCATCCATTTCCGGCATCATCACATCAAGAATAATAAGATGGGGTTGATGTTTTTCAGCCTGCTTAATAGCTTCCACGCCATTTTTGGCAGTATATACAGTGTATCCTTCTTTTTCGAGGTTGTAGCTGATAAACTCCAGAATATCAATTTCGTCGTCAACCAGCAGAATTTTTAAATTATTTTCGCTCATGGGTATTAATTGTTATAAATGATAAAGGTACAAGTTATTTCTTTCAAAGTATTCATTAAAAAATTCATTACAAAGGTATTCTTATTATTTGGCTTTTTCAAGGGTAAAATTGAAAGTTGTGCCCTGCTCAAGTACACTTCTCACATTAATAGACTGATTGTGCGCTTCGATAATATGTTTAACGATGGATAATCCAAGCCCGGTGCCGCCCTGTTCACGCGATCGTGATTTATCAACCCGGTAAAAACGCTCAAAAATACGGGGCAGGTTTTTCTTTTCAATACCAATTCCGTTATCGGTAACTTCCACCATAATATTCTCTTCAAGGTCGTGAAAAGAAACATGCACAAAACCTTCCTTTTTGCCGTATTTTATGGCATTTACAATTAGGTTGGTAAGAACTTCCAGAATTCGGTTGCGGTCGGCTTTAACATTAATAGGTTTTACAGGCGGGTTTATAATTTCCAGTGTAATGTTCCGTTCCTGGGCCTGCCATTGTTCCATCTCAAACACATCTTTCACCGTTTTTGCAATATCAAATTTCACCATGTTCAGCTTCAGTTCACCCGATTCGAGTTTGGTGATGGACTCCAGGTCTTCCACAATGGAAATCATACGGTCAATGCTTTTTTCAGTGCGTTTCAGGTAAAGTATGTTTATTTTGGGATCCTCCAGGCCTCCTTCAAGCAAAGTAAGAATGTAACCCTGAATATTGAAAATAGGTGTTTTCAGTTCGTGCGAAACATTACCCACAAATTCTTTTCGGTAGCGCTCCAGTTCTTTCAGTCTTTCAATTTCTTTCATTTGGGCTTTTGCCCATTCTTCCACTTCAAATTTTACATTTGAAAGCAGGTTGGTTGAATCCGAGGATTTTTCTTCGAGTTTCTTAACACTTAACGGCAGGTCTTTTATCGTTTTATATACAGGCCTTATTTTATCAGAGATGTATTTGTTTATTACAAACATCACGTAAAAAAAAGAGGCAAGAAAAAAAAGGATAATAAACCCCAGAAGCACTAAAAACCCGGGGGATAACCACCATGTAAATACCAGCAAAAGGGTTGCAAGCGAGGTAAGGAGCAGAGAAATATAAATGGTAAGCTGCCGGGATGAGTATGTTTTCATATTTAATGCTTTTTTGAGCCTCTCAAAATTAGTTATTAAACCCAAATAATTTTATATCTGTATTAATTCATTAATAATTAGAGTGCAAGATGTCGCATTTTTCAAATAGCAGGGTAAACTATCAACAGCGTTAATAAAAATTTGATTGTTCCTTAATATTTTTTTAATATTTTAGTTGGCGTGAATCAGCTAATGGAAATTATATTTGCCGCCCGAAATATTTAGATAATGGAAAATATTTACCTTATCATTGTTGTAATCCTCTTCGCACTGGCTATTTCCGATTTAGTTGTAGGAGTTAGTAATGATGCCGTTAATTTTCTGAATTCTGCCTTTGGTTCAAAGGCTGCGCCCAAATGGCTTATTTTCCTAATGGCGGGTCTGGGAGTATTAATTGGCGCCACATTTTCAAGTGGCATGATGGAGGTTGCCCGAAAGGGAATTTTTCATCCCGACATGTTCGTTTTCTCCGAAATCATTGTCATATTTCTGGCTGTGATGATTACCGATGTCATTCTTCTCGATATGTTCAACACATTCGGAATGCCAACATCCACAACGGTTTCTATCGTTTTTGAGTTGCTTGGATCAGCTGTGGCTGTTTCGGTTGTAAAAATAAAACAATTGGGTGGCTCGCTAGCCGGGTTGTCGGACTATATTAATTCTGAAAAAGCACTGGCTATTATTACAGGTATTTTACTTTCGGTGCTCATTGCTTTCACCATTGGAGCTTTGGTACAATACATTGCCCGCCTGATTTTTTCCTTCAATTACCGGAGAAATATGAAATATTTTGGTTCCCTGTTTGGCGGATTTGCCATTACAGCCATAACCTATTTCATTCTCATAAAAGGAATTTCGGGTTCAGCTTTTGCCGAAATTAGGATTTCAAACGGAGAAAAACTAAGCGAATGGGTAACTACTCACACAGGAGTTTTGCTTCTTTACAGTTTCATTATCTGGACTATTATTATTCAGCTTTTAAAGTGGCTTTTCAACATAAAGATTCTTAAGCTTACAGTATTGATTGGCACATTTGCGCTGGCCATGGCTTTTGCCGGTAACGACCTTGTAAACTTTATAGGTGTTCCACTGGCCGGGTTCAGTTCATTTAAAGCCTGGGCAGGTTCAGGCGGTGTTGCGCCCGATGCCTTTACTATGGAAATGCTGGCCGGTAAGGTAAGTACACCCACCTTCATGCTTCTCATTGCCGGACTAGTGATGATTATTACTCTGATTTTCTCGAAAAAAGCACAGTCGGTTGTAAATACATCGGTTGATTTATCAAGACAAGCCGAAGGTACAGAGCGTTTTAATTCAAGCATGATTGCACGAGTAATCGTCAGAAATTCTTCATGGTTGCATAATAATATCGAAAAGATTTTTCCTGATTCTTTGATAAAAAAAGTAAATTCCAGATTTACACCTGTAGATTCCAACGATTCAGCCAATCCTGACGCTCCTTCATTCGACAAAATCAGGGCAACGGTAAACCTGGTAGTTGCAAGTATTTTAATATCTATTGGCACTTCCTTAAAACTGCCGCTATCAACTACTTATGTTACATTTATGGTGGCAATGGGCACATCGCTTTCTGACCGGGCCTGGGGCCGCGACAGTGCAGTTTATCGTATTTCGGGAGTTTTTGCAGTTATAGGCGGCTGGTTCTTAACGGCAATTATTGCATTTTCTGTTGCTGCAATTGTAGCATGGATTATCTCCATTGGCGGTATGATTATGATTTTCGTTTTTGTGGCTGTTGCCATTTTTATGGTCATTCGCACCCACATGATTTTCAAAAAAAGAAATGCCCAGGAAATAGTGGATGAAGACGATACCATTACCGAAAAAGACGAAACGGAAAAAGTAATGGAGAAATGCAGGAAACAGGTAGTGAAGTCTATTTCGTTGGCAAATAAAATTTATTCGGAAAGTATTGACAACTTTCTGATTGAAGAACGCGCGAAATTAAAAGAATCGTTAAGCCTGAAAGACAACCTGAATAAAAAATCGAAAAAACAGAAAGACAAAGTATTAAATACGATTTCAAAAATTGAGAAAAATGTGGATTCCGGCCACTTCTATGTGCAGGTTGTTGATTACCAGCGCGAAATGGCACACTCGCTCAACTTCCTGGTTGAACCACTTTTCGAACATATTAACAACAACCACAAACCTTTTATTCAATCGCAAATTGATGAGTTTACCAATTTGAAACTGGAAATTGATAAATTTTTCAATTTTGCTACTGAGCTGGTTAAAGGAAACAAATTCAATCAAATAACTGATTTAATTAAACAGCGCGATGAAATTCTGGTTAAACTGGAAAAAATGGAAATTGCACAGATAAAACGAATTAAAGCAAGGGAAATCAATACCAGAAACTCGGTGCTCTTCTTTAATACCATTTCAGAAACAAAAAATATGCTGCTGCATGCCATTAATTTGCTAAAAGCACATCGCGACTTTATTTTAGTTACTCAGAAGGCAGCTAAGCAAACGTAATGATGAAATTGCCGGAAAATAACAACTATCCTGTTAGTTCTCGTATAGTGGACAGAGAAATTTAATTGACTGGAATTACCCTGAAGGGAGCCGGGTGTTTCAGTAAATTTCAAAAGAATCTGTCTTTGCAAATATGTCTTAACTTCCAAAATAAATTAAAAAACATCTCAATTTATCGTTATTATAAACTCATTTCTTTAATTTCGTATCCAAAACAGAAACCCGATGGCCCTGAGCTGGAACGAAATAAAACATCGCGCGATAAAATTCTCGAAAGAATGGCAAAATACCTCCAACGAACTGGCGGATGCAAAACCTTTTCTCATCGACTTTTTTAATGTTTTCGGTATCATTCAAAAAAAGGTAGCCTCTTTCGAATACCGTGTAAAAAAGCTTGATGAACACGACGGTTATATCGACATGCTTTGGAAAGGGACCCTGCTGGTGGAGATGAAAAGCCGGGGAAAGAATCTGGATAAAGCATACCAGCAGGCACGAGATTATCTTTATGGGTTGGAACAATTCGAAATTCCCAATTACATTCTTGTTTGCGATTTCGAAATTTTCAGATTGTATAACTACGAAACCGATGCTGTGATTGAATTCCATCTCAATGAATTTATTTCAAACGTCCAGCATTTTGGGTTCATTGCCGGTTACCAGAAACGCGAATACAAAGAACAGGACCCGGTTAACATTAAAGCTGCTGCAATAATGGGGCAGTTGCACGACAAGCTAAAAGCCGTAGGTTACGAAGGCCATCCGCTGGAACTTTACCTTGTAAGATTACTGTTTATTCTGTTTGCAGACGACACCACCATTTTTGACAAAGATATTTTTATCGATTTTATTGAACAGAAAACAGCCGAAGACGGAAGCGATTTGGCTGCACGTTTATCGGAACTCTTTTATATTCTGAATACACCAAAGGAAAAACGGCTGAAAAACATTGACGAACACTTGAACCGGTTTCCGTATGTGAACGGTAAACTTTTTGAGGAACCGTTGCCGCCGGCAGCATTTGATTCTGAAATGCGGGAGCTGCTGATAAAGTGTTGTTATCTCGACTGGGGAAAAATTTCGCCGGCCATTTTTGGTTCCATGTTTCAAAGTGCCATGAATCCTGTTGAACGCCGAAACCTTGGCGCTCATTACACCAGTGAAAAAAATATTCTGAAACTGATTAAACCACTTTTCCTGGATGAACTTTGGAAAGAATTTGAATCCGTAAAAGGAAATCAAACCCGACTGATTGAATTTCACAACAAACTAAGCCATCTGAATTTTCTGGATCCGGCCTGCGGTTGCGGAAATTTTCTCGTAATAACTTACCGGGAATTGCGTTTGCTGGAACTGGAAATTATCAAACTGCTGCTTTTCCGTCACTGGAAAATAAGAAAGGAAGTAGCTGCTGAAGCCCGAATGAACATCAAACAAATTGTAAAAATTGACATCGACCAGTTTTTTGGAATCGAATACGAAGAGTTCCCGGCACGAATTGCAGAAGTAGCTATGTGGCTAATCGATCATCAAATGAACATGGTTATCAGCCAGGAGTTTGGACAATATTTTGCCCGGCTGCCCTTGCAAAAGTCGGCCAATATTACCATTGGAAATGCACTGGAAACGGACTGGAATAAATTGCTGGCAATTGCGCCGGTAAACCTGAGTGCAAAAGATACGGTTGTAACGTTAAATGAACCCGACCCTGAATATAAAACAGTATCCATTCAAACTGAATATTTGACAATAATTGATAAAAGGCAGACCCAACAAACCGAACGTTCCATAAAACCAAATTTCGATTTTATATTCGGAAATCCTCCGTTTATTGGTAGCGCCTATCAAAACAAAGCGCAAAAAGAAGACATGGAAAAGTTGTTTTCAGGATTCAGAAGTTTTGGCATGCTCGATTATGTTTGCGGCTGGTACAAAAAAGCAGCACAGTGTATTATGAATACCAAAACAAAAGCAGCTTTTGTATCAACAAACTCCATCACACAGGGAGAACAACCCGGTGTTTTATGGTCCATCCTTTTTAAGGAATACAACCTTAAAATTCATTTTGCACATAAAACGTTTAAATGGTCAAACGAAGCCAAAGGAAATGCTGCGGTACACGTTGTCATTATTGGTTTTGCCGGTTTTGATGTAAAAAACAAATCCATTTTTGAATACGACAATATCAAAGGTGAACCACATGAGTTAAAAGTAAAAAATATCAATCCTTACCTGGTTGAAGGCAAAGATATTGTGTTGAATTCCATTTTAAAACCAATTTGTCAGGTACCTAAAATGCAATCGGGAAGTGCTGCCCGCGACGGTGGATTTTTAATTCTTTCGGATGACGAAAAGAATGAAATTATAAAACAAGAACCTACCGTAAAAACTTTTATCAGACGTTTTATCAGCGGCGATGACTTTATTAACAACAAATTCAGGTGGTGTATCTGGTTAAAAAATATTCCTCCGGAAAAATTCAGATCAATAAAAGAATTTCAGAAGAGGTTTGCTGAGGTGAAAAAATTCAGGGAGAAAAGCACGAGGTCCGGAACAAGGAAAATGGCCTCGCTCCCCTATCTGTTTGCCGAAGAAAGGCAGCCGGAAAAGGATTTTTTAATCATTCCAAAAGTATCGTCGGAAAACCGGAGGTATATTCCCATTTCATACATGAAAAAAGAAAATATTGTTTCAGATAAAACATTCATTGTTCCTGATACTTCGTTATTCCATTTTGGTGTGATAACCTCAAAAATGCACATGACCTGGATGAAAAATACCTGCGGAAGGTTAGAAAGTCGTTTTAGCTACTCCAACACCATTGTTTACAACAACTTTCCCTGGCCCGAAGCGCCAAGCAAAAACCAAACAAAAGCCATCGGAAAAGCTGCACAAAAAGTGCTTGAGGTTCGTAATCAATTTCCAGGCAGCAGTTTGGCCGATTTGTACGACCCACTCAGTATGCCACATGATTTAGTAAAAGCCCATCTGACACTTGACAAGGCTGTTGATTTGGCTTACCGCCCGCAACCTTTTCCCGGCGAAGCAAGGCGGATGGAATTTCTTTTCGAGCTTTACGAAAAATATACAGCCGGACTTTTTAAGACCGGGAAACCATAACGCAGTACATAAAACAAAATTATTCCGCCAGCAGCGTCCACCCTTCAATCCAGTTGTCTTCTCCAAACGCACCTTTAAAATCAACCCGTTGAAACCAGGAATTTGGGTAATCGCTTAAATTGCCGGTAATTTTAGGATTTGGAACAAAGTTGCCTGAATTTAGGTCAATTCCCGGGTTACCGGTTTCATTCCGGGCTGCATCAAAGTAAGCGGCCCATTCATTTTCCATCTGCTGAGTAAAAACACCAGTAAGTTTAAAAATCGGATCATCGTTATCTTCTGCCACATTGTAAAAAAGGTTGTTGCGAATATCCAGCTTTCCGTTTTTCCACTGGCTGTAACTGTCATTTCGGGTATCGGTTACTTCAAGTAAAATTCCTTTCGGATCGTTTATTAAAATGGAATTGGCAATTACACCACCGGCAAACCTTTCGAAAACGGCCAGTGCGCCATTTCCGGTTTCTCCGTTACTAATAAAGGTGGCATTAAAAATATTGGGTACTGAATGAGGGAAACCAATAACCGGATTTGTACCCCCGCCGGCTTCGATTAAATTATCGCCTGCAAAATCGTTTTCAATCCCAAGCCAGAATTGGCCGTTTCCGCTCCAGCCGAGATCATAATCAAAGGCATCATCGCTGCAGCCTGAAACCACAATATTTCTTAGATTAACAGTTCCGCCAAATATTTCCACGCCATCGTCGGCATTTGAAATCACTTCTACAAATTCAATTACCGTTTTATTTCCGACCCCGCCCAGGGTAAGGCCGTTTATTTCATTTCCTTCGCCAATGTTGGTTCCGCCGTGCCGGATGGATATATAACGCAAAGTGCCCGAGTCATCATCCTCATCGCTTCCGCCAAAAACGCCACGCTGTTCAAACCAGGGAATTCCTTCAACACGCGCTTCGCCTTCCCGCAGATTAACGGGAGCATTTCCCAAAATGATAATTCCACCCCATAAACCTTGTTCGTTTTTTTCTACCGAACCTTGTAAATCGTCGTATTCCGATGTAAAAATGATGGGTTCCTCTTTTGTGCCTTTTGCAATAATTTTTCCACCTCGGGCAACAATCAACGCGCTGGCATTTTCGGCCTGCCCATTGCGAAACCGCACCACTGTTCCCGGTTCAATGGTTAAAACCTGGCCGTCGTTCACAAAAACAAAACCTTCCAGAACATATTCGTTGTTTTTACTCCAGGTAACTGTACCGGTGCCGCTTCCATCATCTCGTAAAAATTCGGTATTCCCTTCCATGAGATAATCACTTTTACGGCAGCCCGTAAAAATTAAAATAAAAAGTAAACCTGTAAATATGCTGTTTTTCATCGTAGCCATTTTTACATTTTCACCTCCAAATCAAGAAAAATAAATCCACCACCTTCCATATTGGCAGCCCATGGATACCAGTCGTGGTAATTGAGCGCCATGGTAATTTTATTCAAAGGCCTGAACTGAATTCCGGTTATTAAAGCCGTTCCGTCGTTTGCCAGGCGCCATGGCAGGGATTCGCCTTCCGGAATATTTGACTCTACCTTGTCGTACCGGGCAAAGAGTTGATATTTTTCATTCAGATTATAGTTCCCGTAAAACGATAAGGCAAGAATGTTATTGTTAGCTTTCCATGCGTTGTTTTGCCGGTAAACCACCTCGCCTGCCAGGTTCCATTTCGAACGAAAATTGTATGAAGTAAAAAACAACATCGTAGTTTCCGAAATCTCTTTATGCATAATATCGAAAACAAGTCGCGAAGTAAAATTCCGGGGAGCTTTGATTGTAGAACCCAAACTGTATTTGAAAATATCGTCCATTTGCAGGCTGCTGTATCCTTCTCCGTTCATCATGGTAAAATCGGCATCGATTATTTCACTGAACTGATAATGAAAATTTACGCCCAAATCGGCAGAAGAGCCCAGCCGGTGTTCATCGGCAATGGTTTTCATCAGATAGCGCCTTTCCCAAATACCTTCCTGAAGTTTAAACTGTTTCAGGCTAATTAGCCCGAATTCAATTTGAAGTTTCTGCTGCGAGTACCGTAAATACGCATTTTTAAAATAGGCATACCGCCTGATTTTTGATAACGGAGATAAATCGTCGGGGCTACCCACATCTACGTTTATTTTAGCATAAAACTCCGGGCTGAAATTGTATTCATACCCAATGTATCCTCGTTCCAGTTCAAAAGCCGCTTCATCGGTTGCACTACCGGTAATGCCACGGTGAAAATTGGAATATATGGTTGCAAACGGTTTTCCCGATGGAACAAATCCGCTTTCCTGTGCAAATAAAAACTGAGGAAGTAACAAGAGGAAAAAAGACAGATTTTTAAATTTCATACAATTAAAAATAACCTGAACGCGGTGCAAATATATATTAAACACTTTTAATATTTTAGTCATTGATTTGTAACAACTTTATTTTATCTATACCTTTTAAAACAGGAAAAGGGCTGCAATAATGTACAAATTAATTGAATTTCATTTATTTAGAAAAAATATTAAGGTATTAACGGTTTTTTAATAACCGGGTGCAGATAATTTTACATTAACTTTACTGGAACAAGAACAAAAAGGAAAAGGGAAAATGGAAGAGAATCAAAAAATACTGATAGTTGACGACGAAAAAGACTTGTGCGAAATACTGCAGTTCAATTTGGAAAGCGAAGGATTTTCAATAGATGTGGCCCACTCGGGAGAAGAAGCGCTGAAAAAACCAATTGAAAAATTCAATTTAATATTGCTGGATGTGATGATGGGCGGCATATCAGGGTTTAAAACGGCCAATATCATCCGTAAAGAACGAAATTTACAGGTGCCCATTATTTTTCTTACAGCAAAAAGCGAGGAGAATGACGTATTGACCGGATTTAATGTTGGCGCCGACGATTACATTTCCAAACCGTTTTCTATAAAAGAAGTTGTTGCACGCATTAAAGCCATCCTGAAAAGAGGTGCAAAACAGTCCGGTGAAAATACAAATATTGTTTATAATGACCTTACAGTAAACCAAAAGCAGAAAGAAATTTTTGTGGAAGGACAGCATATCAACCTTACCCGAAAAGAATTTGAGATATTACTGTTGCTCATGAAAAACATAGACCAATACATCAGCCGCGATGAAATATTAAAACGAATTTGGGACGATGACGTGATTGTGACTGAACGCAACGTGGACGTAAACATTGCCCGGCTCAGGAAAAAAGTTGGAAAATACGGGGCAAACATCAAAGGCAAATCAGGGTACGGATACTGCTTTAAAAACAACAACATCAAATAAAACATATGGAGATTTTCTTCATAAATATTTTATCCACTTATCTGATAGCGTTGGCACTCAACGCCTTTTTTACTACTTCGGTATGGAAATTCTCTTTTTTAATTTTTATAGCACTTGCCGGCTTTGGTGCATTTTTTGCCCGTAAACATTTCCTGAAAAGAAACCGGGAAGAAAGCGAGGAGGATTTGGAAGACTCGCCCGAAACAGAAGAGGTGGAGAAAATAATGAAAAAATGCATTACACACTTAACCGAAACGCTGGCACAAACTGAATATCTTTATAAACATGGCATTTCAAGTTTTTTGGATGAAAATTTAAACACGCTGAAAACCTGTATAAATTTAAAAACTGACCTGCACAATAACCTGCATAAAGGAAAAAACAAGGCTTTCAGAACTGCATCGTTTTTTGAAAACAGTTTACATTCGGGCCATTATTATGTAGAACTAAAAGATTACCAGTTACGAATAGTAAATGCTGTTTCGCTTTTGCTTCAACCAATGTATGAACATCTTAACAACTCACATAAACCTTTTATAAAAGTACAAAAAGAAGAACTGACCAAACTGGGAAAAGAGGTTAGTTCATTTTTTAGCCTTTCTGTATCCATAATTAAAAGCAACCAGTTTAAGCAAACGGAAAATCTGGTAAAAATGCATGTGGAAATCAACAAACTTCTTGAAGGCATGGAAGTGGCACAAATTAAAAGAATAAAAACGAATCAGGTAAATACCAGGAATTCAATTTTATTTCTGAACACCCTTTCTGAAACTAAAAATATGCTGAACCAATCTGCCAATTTATTAAAGGCATACCAAAACCTTTTAACTGTTTAAAAAGTAAAAACTAAAATTAAATGGGAAATCATAAATCCTTAAACAATTTTTAAACACCAAAAAAATTTAACCGTGATACGAAAATCTTTCAGAGGCGAAATATTTTTCTATTTTATTATCGTATTCATTCTTTTTACTGCTGCAATTCTCACCTTTCAGTATCAGCGCGAAAAAAGGTACCGCACGGCACAACTCGAAAATACGCTTGATAACATTACCGAAATTACTTACCGGTTTATTGAACAAAATAACCTGATTGAAAAAAACGGACTTAGCCGTATAGGTGAAATCCAACGTATTATTCCTCAGTCGAATATTCGAATTACAGTTATTGCCCCAAACGGCCAGGTACTGTACGACAGTTCGGCCGATTACAGGACTATGGAAAACCACCTGCAACGGCCCGAAGTGCAGAAAGCTGTTCAGGAGCAGAAAGGCGCTAATATCCGACATTCTGATACTACCCAGGAAGATTATTACTATTATGCCAAAAAATACCCCGGTTATTTTGTCCGCTCGGCAGTGGTTTACAATGTTCAGATTCAAAATTTCCTGGAGGCCGAAAAAGCTTTTATCTTTTTTATTGTGTTTGTTTTTGCCGTCATCGGTATCATTCTTTACATTATCACCGGCAAACTGGCCGATGCTATTACCAAGCTGAAAGATTTTTCGATAAAAGCCGGTAAAAATGAACTGGTGGAACCCGATACCAGGTTTCCTGAAAATGAACTGGGAATTATCAGCGGACAAATTATCAGAATTTACCATAAGCTTAAAAAAGCCAAAGACGAACTCTCAAACGAAAGGGAAAAACTCCTGAATCACCTCAACGCACTGAACGAAGGCATCGCTTTTTTTACACCTGACAAAAAGAAAACCCTTACAAACCGGAACTTTATTCAATACATTAATATTATTTCCCAAAAAAGTATAAATGAAACAGAGGATATTTTCGGTATAAAAGAATTTAAAAAACTCAATAAGTTTCTGAAAAAAAACCTGGCAGGCACTCTTCCTTTTCAGCCCGATGATCTGCCCCAACTTGAATACATCATTTCTGCCGGGGAAAAATTTTATAAAATCCAAAGTATTGTTTTCATCGATCACAGTTTTGAAGTTGTAATTACAGATATTACCCGCCTGGAAAAACGCCGGTTGATGAAACAACAGCTCACATCAAATATTGCCCACGAGTTGAAAACACCGCTTTCCTCCATAAAAGGTTATCTTGAAACCATGCTAAACAACTGGCCTGTAGCAGAAGAAAAACAAAAATACTTTCTGGAAAAAACATTTCTTCAGTCTGAGCGACTTACCCATTTAATTAATGATGTTTCGCTGCTGAACAACATTGAAGATGCCGGAGAACTGTTCCGGTTTAAACCTGTTGACCTTAAATCGGTTATCGACGAGGTTTATGAAAACTTTGCCAACCGCATGAATGAAAACAAAATCTCCTTTAATAGCGAAGTAAAAACAGAAACCGTTATTGAAGGCAACGACTCGCTGCTCTTTTCCATTTTTCAGAATTTTGTTGAAAACTCCATAAATTACGGTGGGCAGGGCATCTCAATCTCCATCAGAAATTACCACGAAGATGAAAAATATTACTACTTCTCTTATTCCGACAACGGCTCTGGAATTTCTGAAGAGCACCTGCCACGCATTTTCGAGCGTTTTTACCGCGTTGACCACGGTCGCACCCGCGAAGCAGGTGGCACGGGCCTGGGATTGGCTATCGTGAAAAATGCCGTTCAGTTGCACAAAGGCGAAATTTCGATACGTAATCGTCCGAATGGCGGCATTGAATTTCTGTTTTCGCTGGCAAAAAAGTAGCCTCCTTAAAACTTGTAGCTCACTCCCAAACCAAATGTCCTGCCGGGGCTTATACTGCTGTAAATCTGTTTTTTGGCCTTGTACGACTGATAATAACTTTCCATTTTGGCATTTAAAAGGTTCGACACTTTAAAGTCGATGCCCGTGTTTCCGCTTTCGCCAAATTTTTTATTTAAACTGAAATTCAGACTGTGAAACGGCTCAATGTAAATATCGGGAAAAAGCCCCGCTCCCACTATGGTTAAAGTTGAGCCCTTCACATTGTAGAAGAACCCGGTTTCGAGGCCTGTTTCGGATTTGCTGTAGGTAAGGCCTGCATTAATTACATAAGGCGACTGCCCGGCCATTTGCCTTTTATTTTCAACTGTTTCTCCGGTTTTTTCGTAAGTTTTTCGCGAATTGAATTCAATCTCCGTCATGTCAATCTGCGATTCAACCAGGGTAAAGTTTCCGTTCAGATTAAAATGGCGCCAGAAAGGCGAAATAAAATCCAAATCCTTCCTGAATTCTATCTCGGCTCCGAACAACCTGCCGTCGCCAACATTCCGGGGTTGGTATTCGGTACTTGTCTGCTGTTCAGGAATGCGCACCAATTCAATAGGATTATCGAAACTTTTGAAAAAAGTACTGACCGAAAAAATTTGTCCCCTTTCCATAAACAGTTCCCACCGCAAGTCGATATTTTTGATGCGGGTTTCCGTTAAGTTTCCGTCCCAGCCGGGATAGGTAAATAGTGTTCCATTAAAAATACGGTTTGAAATGGGGTCGAGAATCTGCGCAAACGATAACTCTTTAAACGACGGACGGGCAATGGTTTTTGAATAGGAAACACGAAGGTTCTGATCTTCAGTCAGGGCATAAATCAAATTTACTGAAGGAAACAAATCGAAACCTTCCAGCACCTTCTCATTGTCGAGGTTAATTCCGTTTTCCGTGTCGCCATTGGCGTATCGCTGATCCCGGCCTGTGTGGCGCTGCACAAAATTCTCGGCTCTTAGCCCAATAATGGTTTTCAGTTTTGCAAAGGGGGCAAATTCATTGGAAATATAAATTCCTGTATTGTTTACATTCGACTGGTATGCATTGGGGTTGGGTTCCAGGTTTCCGGATTGGTAATAAATGCTGTTTGGCCGGTTGGGGTAAATATTTTCAGGGTTGAGCACGATTGAAGGATCGGCCTCCGCCCATGACTGGCCTCCAAAAAACTGCATATCGAAAAACAGAATTTCATAATCGCGTTCTTTGTAACCGTGACTGACTCCAAATTTCAGCTTTGCATCCTTATT
>JAHYIT010000233.1 GCA_019429205.1 Mariniphaga sp.
TTTTTTCAATATTATAATTAAGTTGTTGACTGTTAGCTGATTATGTCCCTCAACTCAAGATAATAAAATAACCCGAAAATTAATTTTTTAGCAATCTTGTAAATTGCTGATTACTAAATCCAAAAAGATTAAGAATTTAATTTCGGAATTGCTGTATTCGAAGGATTCAATTCCCGGTTGATTTTTTCCTCCTTTTGACGGATATGGGCCAGCAGATTGTTGGAGATATCAGCATTTAATCCAACCTCTTCCAAACCGTCAGGGATTTCTTCCACAGAATCCTCCGGTAAAAATAAGGACTGGCCCGGTTGGTGCGTGGAATCCAGTTCTTCCAGAATACGGTAATCTCTGGTAGAAGCCCTTTCCCTTTGTTGCTGATAGGCTTCCAGTTTATCCTGTATGGCAATGGAACTTTCTGCTTCGGGAATGGAATAATTGGCTCCCTGTAAAGTTGTTGCCGTTGCTTTTTTTTCCTTTGTTCCGGTTCCTTCCCCGCCTCCCAGGATATAAAAAATGAGTACTACAAACGGCATGAGCAGCAGGGGCAGGAAAAGCAGTGCTTTATTCTGTTTCAGGTACTTTTTCATACATTCTTTTTTTTAATTGTTGTTCAAATGAATCCAGTGGTATCTCAAAAGGCAAAGGTGTGTTGTTGCTGTCCGGTTTGACTGTTTGCCCCGGATGGTTATTTTTTAGCTGTGAATGTGTTAATAGTGCCGGCGGAAACCAGATAAAAGAAAGTCCGAAAAGTACAAACAGCAAAGCCAGTACAATTATCCATTTCCTTTTTCGCCGCCGGGGATGCAATAATTTATCGTTTTCATCCATCCGGTTCATCCACCGCGTAAAGTGGCTCACATCCTGAAAAGAATCAGGATTTTGCCGGTTTTTGTTTTTCAAATGTTCTGTGTTCATTTTCGCTTCATTTTAAAAAGTTTTTCTGCGTGTTGTTTCAATATCTTTATTGTCGGTTATCCGCCAGTTTTCAATTAAAAAACCATGTGAGTTATTGTCGGTACGGGAGATATTGCGCAGTTCCCCGGTTGTTTCCAGGTTTCGTATGGTGATGTTGGAAGTCCTTACAATCTTTTGTTTCCCGTAATATTTAAATGCGTAAGGATTGGACGAGTAATCCAGCCGGATGGAGTCGGTTTTCAGTGTCATGCTGATGTCAGAGGCAATCACCTGGTTATACACGTTGTTTTCCTTAAAAGACTGGTACTGTTTCATGGCTGAACGGTCGGCCAGGTAAAGTGCTTCGCGTACATTGTTTTCAATGTAATCCTTGTCAGGCTCCAGGGTGAAAAACAGTTCGTGAAACCGTTTTACATGGTCGCGGGCTTCGGCATCACGATTTTCGGAGATGTCTTCCCGAAGTGCCATCAACAGGGATTTTCCGTTGTCTAAAACGTAAATCTTTTGCCGCGATCGTTCCACCATTTTCAGGGAACGGGTAAAGATGAACCCGCACAGTCCGGTAAGGGTCAGGCTGACGGCAAGCAGGACATAAACGGTAAAACGGAACTTTTGGCGGATATCAAATTGTTTTTTCATTTTTAAGAAATAAGATGATGAGTATTGAGTACATAGTTGTGAGTAAAAAGAATAGAGATTTGCAGTTACTTTTACTTCATTGCTCCTTTGGTGGCTGCCATCAGAATCGCTGTGCGTGCCAGTCTGCCTCCTCCGGAGTTGGTGCCCGATGCCTGTACAATCCAGGAAGCAATCTTGGGAACCATAGCCATGCCGATAATGCCGCAAACGGGAACGACCAGACTTGAAACATAAAAAAGCTGCGGACGGTAAATGGTCATGGCGGTAATCTGCGCAATTTCTGCATCCAGCACAAAAATCAGGATTTCCTGCACCAGCGAAAGGATAAGCAAAGCAATGGGCAGGTAGAGGTTCACGTTGATAAACCGGGCGATCCATTGCAGGTAGTTGTCCTGAAACCCATCGAAAATGGAAAGGGCAAAAACCAGCGGTCCGAATATGACCAGCAGGATACAAAATACCGTGCGTAAAAAGGCCACCAGGTAAACCAGTACCTCAAACAGGGATTCCAGTATTTGCCGTATGGCATCCATAATAAAAAAGTTTATCTGGTTTTGCAGGGCCCGGCCCGAAACAATATTGTAGGTGGTCAGCAACAGGTTGATGCCTTTGTCCCAAAGTGCCGCCTCTTTTTCCGCGTTTTCATAAAACAGGGGCAAATCGGTGGAAAGAATGGCCTGTTGTTTTTCTTCGAGCTTTTGTTTGACAATGTGTTTTTTATCGGCATAAACCGCTTCTGACAGATTGGTTAAGCCTTTGGTGGGAACCAGCAGCAGGTTGACAAACGGTCCCCAGAAGGTAATAACCAGAACCAGGGCAAAGGGGCGGAGCAGGGGCAGCAGCGATACCGGGTTGTCGGCAATGAGCTGTTCATAAATCCTCTTGGAGATGTATGAAAATGCGGCAATGCCTCCGATGGCGCGGGCCATGTCTACCAGGATACGGGCATGGCCGATTCCCGAACTGATTAAAAAATCGGTGAACGTAAAAAAGCTGTCTGTAGTAATAACCTGTAACAACATACGATTTCAGTTTAACGGGTTAAAAAAGTATAGCTGGCGAAGGGTGTTTCTTCCTGTGCATATTCAAAAAACCGCACCTTTTTAAAGGTATAATCTGTTTCGCCAGTCAACCGGGTAAGCTCCCGGCTGATTTCAGAAAAAGAGTCTATCTTTTGGGCGTGCCCGGATTCCATCAGGTTGACCAGCAGAAAACGGATAAACAGTTCATCGGTTTCCTTCCTGAAAATTCTTTTGATTTCCTTTGGTGCAGTATCTTCGTCAAACCTGGAGATTTTTTGGTATAACCGGATAAATCCTTCGGTTATCTGCCAGATATCTTCCAACTGGTCGAACCGGGCGTTAAAAATCTTTTTTGCAATCGCTTTTTGTTCGGTTGTGTTGATTTTTATCCCGGTGGTTTCCAGAAACCGGCCTTCCATCAGTGATTTTTCCATGATTTTAAATATGGATTTCAAAATGTCGGTACGGAGTTTCCCGGCAATTTCCGTGGCATCTATCACGTTCATTGCTATCAGGTCTTTGTAATTGTGGGTGGGATAATACCGGACAAAAAAATGGGGAATAGGAATTAATTCTCCCTTAAATGCAATAAATGTCAGCGGATAGCTCCCGTTCATATCCGGGTAGGTTCCGGTCCAGGATTTGACTTCAATCAACTGCCCGCTGGCTTTGTCAGTGGTTAAACAAAGTGTTAGAAGAAAAAAAAGGAAAATCCTGACGGCGGGGATTATTTTAATGATATGGTATGTTTTCATCACTTCAGGTTTTATTGATACAAACTGTAATAAAGGGCGAAAGCTTCCAGGTTGCCGCTGCTATGGCTTTTTATGTAAGAGGCATAAAGCAGCTTGTTGTAGAGGTAGCTGATGGTGCCGTAATGTTGTTTTACGTTGGTGTAAATCTCATTGATGGTGTCGTAGCGCTGTTTATCGTCCATCAAAAACTGGTTGTCTTTCAGGATGCTGTTCAGGATGGTGGTAACCAGTTGGCGACTATCCTCCAGGATGATATCAAAGGACTCCACAATAACGGCTGCCTGCTGGGGGGTGAAGTTTTCATCCTGCACCAGTGCCGGCAGTTTTTGGGTATAAATTTCCACTACTTTGGTTAGCATTTCATGGGTTTCCTTCACCCGCTTGTAATCTTTGATTAAAACAGATACTTTTTCCAGGCTTTCCAGCATTTTCTGGTCGATTCCCAGAATTTCACTGGTAAGGCCTTTAATGTCGCCGTTCAGGGCTTTTATCAGTATATTATACAGGTTGATTTTGGTGAGTATCCCCTTTTCCTGGGTCCACTGAAACTCACGCTGAATACCTGCACCGGTGTCGGTTACCGGTATCGGGGACTGTGCGTTTACCGGCTTTGCAAAATGTGCTGAAGCCAGCGCAAAAAGGACAATTGTTAAAATTTTTGTTTTCATTGTTTTTTGTTTTTAATGATTAAACTTTTTTAGAGAGACTGGAGAATATCCTGAATGGATTCTTCCCTGTTTATTCGCTGAAGGACTTTTTCTTTCTCTTTCTGTTCGGTGGTGTAACAGTAATATTCCGCGCGGCTGACTTCCAGAGCAAATACACGGGACCAAGGGCCCTGTGCAATAAATACTTCCTTGAACCTTCGACCGGACGGCAGGTTTCTGTTGATGGACAATACCTGTTCTTTCTGGAATTCGGTCAGCCCCCAGGGCAAACGCATGAAACTTTTATTTCTTCCCTATAACACTTTCGTGTTTTACTTTTTACACTTAGCCATTTATTACATTAAGTATCGCCTATCCTTTCATCAAAAAATAATAGTACGATAAATT
>JAHYIT010000234.1 GCA_019429205.1 Mariniphaga sp.
AAACGTATAAAAAATTGTGCATATCAACCCTGCAATCCGGCAAAACGCTGTGAATGGGAAAATTATGCCCTTTCCTCTAATAAAATATCATGGATTAGAATTTTTTGCTAATTTAGGAATTGCTGTTCGAATACCCCCCGATTGTCCAAAAGAAATCCGGTAAAAAAATCCGGCAAAATGCCAATTGAGGGGGAAAATCAATCCGGTTTAAACAATAACCAGAAAGAATCTGACCGGAATCAGCAGCAACCATCCCTCGTTATGATGAAAACCGGGATAGAAGAACTGGATAACGTGTTTGATGAAAACCTGGTTTTAAGTGCACAAAATGATTCGTTAAGGTTTCAGATGCAACAAATCAGTACCCGGTTACAGGAACTGGAAAAACAGGAAACATCCGGCTTTACGCTGGAAAAGCAGACGTTTTCCGGGTTCGGAGAAGAACAACCTGAAATCAACCTGATTAAAGCTGAAATTTACGAAACCGCCACTGTTTTGGATGGCAACCGCGTCAAACTACGGTTACTGGAAGATACCTGGCTGGACGGGAAAAAGATTGCCCGCAATTCTTTCATTTACGGCATCTGTAAAATCAGCAATGAACGCTTGCATATCAGTATCACCCGGTTTCCTGTGGAAGAAGATTTTGTACCGGTTGATCTGGCCATTCACGATTTGGACGGGCTTCCCGGTTTGTATGTGCCCGGCAATGCTGCCCGGAAAGTTTCGCAGGAAGTGGGCAGCAGCACCAACACCTCTTCTTTGTTCGGTTTTACCAACGACCCGCTGACCTATGCCGGCGTCCGGGCTGCCGACCGCACAGCCCAGACCCTGCTGAAAAGGGTTCGGCTGAAACGGGTTACGGTCAAAAAAAACACACTGGTCTATCTGGTGAATAATAATCAAAAACAAAAATAACAGTCATGAAAAAATTTGTATTTATCCTTGCCATTCTGTTTATACAATTCTCCCTTTACGGACAAAATTTTATCCATGTAAGTGAATCCAAAGCTACGCATCTTATCTGTCCGGAAACGGTAACCTACCTGCAGGTGGGCGATCATTCCCGCATCCTGGCAGAGATTGTACCTGAACACCCCAGTCTGGTCCGGGTGAAAGCTACTGAACCTTTTGAAGAAGAAACATCGCTTACCCTGGTGTGTGCCGGAAAGGTATATTCCGTGCTGGTGGGATACCGGAATACCGACCGGGTGGAATACCGCCTGGAAAACTTCCGGGGTGAAAAAACAGTGATACCAGCGGAAGGAAATCTGCCGGAGTATGTTTTGAAAGAACTGGGAAATCAAATCCTTTCCAAAAGAGCAAAGCATATCCGAAACCGGAAAACGAAAAAGGAAGGGATGGAACTTTGCCTGAACAACATCTGGTTGAAAAACGACCTGCTCTTTTTTGAGGTAAGCATCACCAATAAAACCAATATCGGATACCGGGTGGAAGGATTCAACTGGTGGATTGACGACAAAAAACAACTCAAAGCAACCAATGTGCAGGAGTATCCGGTTGCTACGCAGTTTCAGTATTACGGAGTGGAATACGTTCCGGCAGGCACTGCCCTGCGCGAGGTATATGTACTTCCAAAACTGACCATCCCGGAAAAACGGGTGCTACGTTTCGAAATGCTGGAAAAAGCGCTGGGCAACACCGGGCGCAAACTGAGCCTGGAGATAAAAAACAGGGATATCCTGCGTGCCCGTAAACTGAAATAATTTTGAGTTACCATTATAAATATCAATTGTTTAACAATTTTCCCCCTTTTGGGGGGATTAAGGGGGGCCTATGATTAACGAACCCAGAGAATTGGAAAAATTGCACGAAGGATTCCGGTTCTTCAGTTACCTGCTGCTGTTTTTAACGCTGTACATTCAGCAAATCCGGTTTTTCCGTATGTACGGGATTTACCTTCCCGAGCTGGAAGCGGTTCTGGAAAAGCTCATGCGGATTGGTTTTCTTTCCCAGAGCATTCAGTCGAAACTGGTATGCCTGGGCGTGCTAGCCATTACCTGTATTGGCACCAGATCCAAAAAAGAGCGGGAGCTTGAAGTTTCCACCCTGGTAGTGCAGATTCTGTCGGGGTTAATTCTTTACTGGGGGAGTCTGTTTTTTCTGCAACGCCATGCACCGGTCTATCTGGGCACTTCCTTTTTTGGGTTTGTCATGCTGAACATTGGGTTCGACAACATATCCAAACTGATTAATGTGAACCTGATGAAAGACCGGTTTAACGAGGAAAACGAAAGCTTTCCGCAGGAAAAAACGGTAAAGGAAAATGAATATTCGGTCAATCTGCCCACACTTTTCTTTTACCGGAACCGGTGGCAGGAAGGGTGGATTAACATTGTCAATCCGTTCAGGGGAACCATTGTTATTGGAACGCCCGGTTCGGGCAAATCCTTTTCCGTGGTACTGCCGTTTATCCGGCAGCACCTGGCCAAAGGGTTCAGCCTGTGCGTTTATGATTTTAAATACCCGGACCTTTCTGAGGTTACCTACAACCATTTTCTGAAAGCCAAAAAGAAAAAACGGTTGCCGGAACATGCTCAGTTTTATGTCATCAACTTCGATGACATCCGCAAATCGTACCGCTGCAATCCGCTGGCCCCGGAACTGATGGAAAGTCCCATCGATGCCTTTGAATCTTCGCGCACCGTGCTCTATAACCTGAACAAAGACTGGATTCGCAGGCAGGGGGAGTTTTTTTCCGAAAGTGCGGTTTCATTTTTTGCGGCGGTAATCTGGTTCCTGAAACGTTTTCAGAACGGGGAGTTTTGTACGCTTCCCCATGCCATTGAACTGTTGCAACTGGATTACGATGACCTTTTTGAGGTGTTGTCGCAGGAAAAGGATGTGGTAAACATCATCAACCCGTTTATCAACGCCCACAAGCGGGGCGCCCATGAACAACTGGAGGGGCAGTTGGGCAGTTTAAAAATTGCCATCTCCAAAATCATCTCCAGGGAAATTTACTGGATTTGCTCGGGCAACGATTTTTCACTGGACATCAACAATCCAAAGCATCCGAAAGTAGTGTGCCTGGCCAACAATCCGCTTCGTATTGAAATGTACGGAGCGGTATTGTCGCTTTTTATCACCCGGCTGCTAAAGGTCATCAACCAGAAAAACCGGCACAAATCGTCGCTTGTTTTTGACGAGCTGCCCACCATCTACTTCCGGGGACTGGATACGCTCATTGCCACGGCACGGAGCAACCGGATTTCCACGCTGCTGGGTGTTCAGACCATCGACCAGTTGATACGCGATTACGGAAAAGAGCAGGCCAATGCCATTTTAACCAACATCGGAAATGTATTTGCCGGCCAGTCGGTGGGTGAAACCGCCCGGTTTATTCAGAACCGGATGGGCAAAATCCTTCAGGAACGGCAGTCGGTCAATATTAACCGCAATACCCAGTCCACTTCCTTTTCCACGCAGATGGACTACCTGGTTCCCGAAGGAAAAATTGCCACCCTGCCGCAGGGATTTATGGCAGGACAGGTAACGGACAACTTCGGCGAACAGGTGGGCCAGAAAAATTTTAACTGCCTGATACTGGCCGATGAAAAAGCCCTGGAGCAGGAGGAGAAGCATTATGTTCCCATTCCTGATTTTTATGATTTTGACAACATGAACGAAGTACTGGAACGCAACCGCAGCCGGATTCAGAATGATATCCGGGCGATGGTCAGCCAGATAACTCAAACCAATCAAAAAAACAAATCGCATGAACAAAACAAATGAAACAATTCATTGTAAACCTTCTCAACTGCTGAACCTGCGTTATCTGCCGGGAGTTTTGGCAGCAGTAGCACTGCTTTTTGTGCCCAAAGCGTTTTTATCCGAAATGATTCCCTTGGGTTTTTTCCCGGAAAAACTGGCCTGGAATATACTGCGGTTGCCGGAATATCTGGTATTACTGACATTGATATTTGTCGGATATCAGATGTTGAAGATATGGTGTATCCGCTATGAAATCACCACCGAAGAACTGAGACACACCCACGGGATTCTGCGCCGGAGGCACGGTTACATCGAACTTTACCGGATAAAGGATTTTCAGGTGGACCGGCCACTGGTTTATCGTTTTTTCAGGTTGGGAAACCTCATTGTTTATACATCGGATAAAACTTCACCCATCTTCCGGATGGAAGCCATCAACAGGCCGGAAGAGATTTATACTATCCTGCGGGAACGGGTGGAACAGAACCGCAGGGAAAAACATGTATTGGTATAGGCGGTTAGACCGCTGCTGTTAAATTGTTTCTATTTAATCTTTTAGGTTCACTGGAAACCATATTTTTAAGGAGTAAATCGAATATTGCCCCCATCATTGCACGTCTATTATATCGAAA
>JAHYIT010000235.1 GCA_019429205.1 Mariniphaga sp.
TGTAATGCTCTCAACTTCGTCAACAGTGCTTGCAAACTCAAATTCTATCATGGGCGAACTTTCACCGCCGCTATTATATGCAAACGTAATCTGAATTACGATTAAAATCACGATTACGCTTGCTGCTGCTATTCTTAGCGGTGTAAAATAATGCTTCATCACCCAAAATATAAATTTTTGTTATTAAGTGTGTAGTTTCACTACGTTGTTAATCTTTTCAGGGGGGCTTTCTTCTTTTTTCCGTTCGCCTACGGCTCCTTCAAAAAGAAGAAAGCCCCCCTGAAAAAGGCGAAAGAATGATAACTTGTTTATATTTGCAATACGACAAAATATAAACAAAAATGAAACAAGTATATCACTCAAACGCCGTTACAAATATACACATAAGAAGTGAAATTAACGGCAGTAATTTAAAAAATTCTGAGTTGGCAGAAAAATATAATGTATCAGAACCAACCGTAAGTAAGTGGAAAAATCGTAATAGTTTAGAAGACAAAACATCTAAACCCCACACTATACATTACTCTTTAACAGAGCTGGAAAAGAACATTTTGATACAAATCAGAATGCTGACATGGTGGGCATTAGACGAAATTGCCGAAGCATTTTTTCCTGATAATCTACTCTCAAAAAGAAGTACTGTTTATCGTGTTTTTAAAAAAGAAGGTATTAATAAAAAGCCCGAAGAAGAAAGAGAAAAGGCTAAGAAATTCAAAGAATATGAACCCGGATATCTGCATATTGATGTAACCTATTTGCCCAAAATAAATGGTGTAAAATATTATCTTTTTGTGGCAATAGACAGAGCTACAAGAACGCTGTATTATAAGGTATATGAGGCTAAAACAGCCGAAAATGCAGAAGTTTTTATGAATGAATGTATAGATTTTTTTCCCTTTGGAATAACGCATGTTCTGACAGATAATGGTCTTGAATTTACAAACAAGCTCATAAAATCAAAAAAAGGAGCATACTGTAAAAAGGACAGCAAATTAGATGAAGTATGTAAAGAAAATGACATAGAACACAGGCTGACAAAGCCCGGAACACCCAAAACCAACGGAATGGTTGAAAAGGCTAATGACACAATAAAACAAGGAACAGTAAAGAGAAATGAGTATGCTGATAAAGAACAAATGAACAACGATTTAATGAGCTTTCTTGTTCATTATAACCTATATAGGCGGCACGGAAGCCTAAGAAAAGAATTAAACGTAAAAACACCTTGTGATGCAATAGAAAAATGGTATAAAATAAAACCGGAAATTTTTAACGAAAAACCTGGTGATTTTAAAAAGAAAATTTTATTTTTGAAGTCTAATTTAAAAACAAGTTCTCATAAACAACCTGGTGAAACTTGACAACTATTCATTGATTTTGATCAAGAAGGAAATGCTTGGCTAATAGCAGGAGGTGGAGAACTAATAAAATTTGACGGAATAAATTTTAGTTCTTACGGAACAGAGGGGAAATTCTCATCTAAAACATTAATAGATAATCAAAATAACCTTTGGACTATATCCGGTAACTCATGCCTGTCAAAATTTGACGGTACCGAATATACAAACATTGAATATCCCTTTAATCCTTTAAATACAGATTTTGAGGTGGTTATTTAACTGCTAATTTAATCAATTTAAATTCAACTACTTTATGCACAACCATTCTCTCAATTAGCTTATGAAAGATAGTTTGCTTATAAATTGAACGGTTTATTCTGAAACTGAACTCGGCCAAATATTTTTCTATATGTCCTTCATCTACCCATGAATACACACTTCGAATCCACGATTTTACTTGATGTATTATGGTGTGTATCTGTTTCATACTATTGCCTTTATCACTATATTTTTGTGTAATATTATAATCTTTTCCAATTGGTTTATATCCTGTCCATTTATCGGTGTAAACGATTGCTTTTTTTGAAATGTGAGTGTCAAATATTTGGCGTAATGATTCTGCCGAATAATCTTCAATTTTCTGAAAATAAGCTCGTTTCACTTTACCTGTGTCTGAGATTTCAACTGCCGCTATCAGTTTTTTTTTACGACTGTCGTTGCTGCGACCTTGTTTCAAACTTTCTCTTCCTCCAAAAACAAATTCATCTACTTGAACTATGTTTTCAATCGGAAAATTATTACTGCTTTCCATTGCCAGCCTGACTTTTTGCATGAAATACCACGCAGTTTTTCGGGTAATCGAATATCGTTTTGCGACTTGTGAAGCTGAAAGACCTTTGGTTGTTGCAGACATTTCAAATGCAATCATAAATGCTTTTTGTAATCCAAATTTAACTTTATGAAACATAGTATTTGCAGTCGGACTTTCAACATGATGACATAAATGGCATTCTCTGGCATATCCTTTAGTCCGGATTGAAAATTTTTCGTATCCGCATTTTAGGCATTTGTAACCATTACTCAACTTAATATCAGCCAAATAGGTTTGACAAGCATCATCGTTGTGAAACTTTTTTTGGAATTCGATTATATTTTCTCCTTTGAACATAATATTTTTTTGGTAAAGTTAAAATAAATCCGTAATTATGTAGCCACCTCAAAACTTTAATTAAAGACGTGGAAATTGCTTTAAAGAAAAATTAACTAGGCATAACAAGGGGTGTAGCCAATGTGGGTTGACATTGGAACTTCGGAGCGGTTTCGCCCGCTCGGGCGTTTTCGTCGGGGGACGAAAACGTAACACGCTCTCCCACACTGGTTACACCCCCAGCCGTTGGGTGCAATAAGCTTTAATCGGTTGGCGAATGATTCAGAAGAAACGGTTGCCCATCGGAAGAATTAAAAAATAAACGTTAATCCTGTTAATCAAAAGGTTAGACAGACGGGCAACCGTGGCCGCAACAAAATTTTGCCGACGCAAAAAAATAATAAAAATTCAACCCAAAAAAGAACCAGTAGTAAAAGCGGGGGAAAGCGAACCGCGGAAAGGCTTGCAATGCTTGGATTTGTTTGCGGGAACAGCTCAGCGTAAACATCGCTAACCCAAGCACCCGCTCTCTGGGGAAACCGCCCTTTCAAGGAAAGGTTTTTTTAAGTTTTACGAAACGGAGCGAAAAGGCAGGGTAGGCGGTTCGCAGAAAGCCATGCAATGCTTGTAGGGGTTGAAATTTTAAAACTGCCGACGCAAAAAAAATTGTTGCACCCGCATCGGCGACGGGGTACGGAAACGGTTAATCCGAAATAAAATTAACCAAAAAAATCAGCGATTAGGAAAGTAAACCGCTCCAAGGAAACCCCTCGCCTATCCGTTCAGAAATCGCAGGTTAACTTACAGCACCCAACACGGGGTGTAGCCAATGCGGGCTGATGGGGAAACCGGGAGCTGCATCGCCCGTTCGGGCAGATTTCGTCGGGGACGAAATCGATGCTCGCTCCCCCGCACTCGCCACACCCCCAGCCGTTACCAGCAATACGCGATGAAAAATCCGAAAGACCTTAGCCCCTCGGCAGACTGTTCCGCTTTCCGAATGAAATGCACAATCGAACGGTTCTCGAGGGGAATGAAACCTGCTTCAACCTGATGGTGGACTATGACAAATTGAAAATCATTCGGCGGACAGTCTTTCGATGGGCTATAAAATATTTCCCAACCTAACATCACGACTGATGGCAACGCTTGGAGAGAAATAATCCGATGAATAGAATAGTAGCGGCTGAATAATTAAACGCTGAAAACAAATAATTTTTAGAAATCGGCAGGAAGTAAAACAATGTCAACTGAAAGCAAACCCAAAACGAACTCTTATACTGTGAACTTGAAACTGAATGGGGTAATTCATTCGTCGTTTCGGGTCGAATTTAAAAAAACAAAAAAATCAGTTGAATTTCAACGCTTTTAAACACCTGTTTTTCGAAAAAAAACTTCGAAAAAAGCGAAAGCCTTGAAATTTTATAAGAAGAAATCATCTTTTCGGGACCTTCTCTTGGAAAATATAATCCGCTACCATGTTGAAAATCCAAGCGTTGCCAAAGTTAAAGAAAATCTACCCACACCAGAAATATTTTATGGGCGACCGCACGGGCATTGTTGGCTGAAATTGAAATGAAAACCCACGCTGAATCCCATGTAAGAAATCTGAAGAAAGAAAAACAATGCCCTACCCTTGCTTCGAGGAGATTAACGTACTGCTGGTAACAAGGGGTGTAAAAAATGCTGGGCTGCATGCGACGGGGAAACTGGTCGCTCGCTCGATACTCCGTATCGGGGGATTCGGACGCTGTCCGAATCCCAGCACATTTCACACCCCCAGCCGTTAGCAACAAGCAGTGAAGAAAAACTCGGTAATGATTGATTTTGCTGCATTTGATAGATTTCTAAAAAAATCATTTGCTAAAT
>JAHYIT010000038.1 GCA_019429205.1 Mariniphaga sp.
TTTAGTTGGTCCCGAGCATTCGGGAGCAAAAGTGCAGTTGGCAAAATGACTTGCTCCCGATTACTCGGGACCAATTGCTTTTTGCCAACTTACATAAATGTATAAATTTATCCCGTTTTTAGTATAAATATAAAAGTTCCCAAAAATGAAAAAATGTGCGTTTTCAATTCTGATGGTTTTTTGTTCCTTTTCCCTCTTTTCGCAAGACCGGATTACCGGCGTCCAATTTGCCACCCGCAGCGAAGTAATTGCCCAAAACGGTATAGCCTGCACCAGTCAGCCGCTTGCTACCCAGGTTGCACTGGATATTTTAAAATCTGGTGGAAATGCCATTGATGCAGCCATTGCAGCCAATGCAGCGCTTGGGTTGATGGAGCCCACCGGGAACGGTATTGGAGGCGACCTTTTTGCTATGGTGTGGGATGCCAAAACCCAAAAACTTTACGGATTGAATGCCAGCGGACGCTCGCCGTATGAACTCACCCTCGACTATTTCAAAGAAAACGGCTACGAAAAAATTCCTTCGCACGGGCCACTTTCGGTTTCAGTTCCGGGGTGTGTGGATGGCTGGTTTGAACTGCATAATAAATTTGGAAAACTTTCAATGCCTGAAATTCTTGCTCCGGCAATTAACTATGCAAGAAACGGTTTCCCTGTTTCCGAACTGATTGCTTATTACTGGGACCGGAATGCACGAATTTTGCAAAAATACCCCGGTTTTGAAGAAATATTTATGCCCGGAGGGAAAGCACCTGCCAAAGGCGAAATATTTAAAAACCCATACCTGGCCAATACCCTTGAACAAATTGCACACGAAGGCCGCGACGTTTTTTACAAAGGAGAAATGGCGCAAAAAATGGTGGATTACCTGAGCGCACAGGGTGGATTTTTTACCATGAAGGATTTTGAAGACCACACTTCGGAATGGGTGGAACCCGTTTCAACCAACTACCGTGGTTACGATGTGTGGGAACTGCCCCCCAACGGACAAGGAATTGCCGCTTTGCAAATGTTGAATATTCTCGAAAACTACGACATTGGCAGCATGGGTTTTGGTTCTCCGGAATACATGCACCTGTTCATTGAAGCCAAAAAACTGGCCTTTGAAGACCGGGCCAAATTTTATTCTGACCCCGATTTTAATGAACTTCCAATAGAACAGCTTATTTCTAAAAGCTACGGAAAAGAACGGGCAAAATTGATAAATCAGAACCGGGCAGGTCGAAATTATCCCGCCGGTGAACCAGATACCTACAATACCATTTATCTCACCACGGCAGACAAAGACGGGAATATGGTTTCACTCATTCAAAGCAATTTCAGGGGTATGGGCTCGGGAATGACCCCCGGCAAACTGGGATTTGTTTTACAGGATCGCGGTGAGTTGTTTGCTTTGGAAGCAGGGCACATGAATGTTTATGAACCACACAAACGTCCTTTTCATACCATCATCCCTGCATTTATCACTAAAGAAGGAAAACCTTTTATAAGCTTCGGGGTTATGGGTGGCGATATGCAGCCGCAGGGCCACGTGCAGATTGTTTGCAATATCATCGATTTTGGAATGAATCTGCAGGAAGCCGGCGATGCACCCCGCATTCAGCACACGGGCTCGAGCCAGCCCACCGGCGAAAAAATGACTGATGGCGGTGAAGTTACCCTGGAAACCGGTTTTTCGTATCAAACCATTCGAAGTCTGATGGAAAAAGGTCACAAAATCAGTTTTGCCAATGGACCGTACGGCGGTTACCAGGCTATTATGTGGAACGAGAAAAACAAGGTGTATTACGGCGCTTCAGAATCGAGAAAAGACGGACAGGCAGCAGGTTTTTAATGAACATCGAAAACATTTTTTTTCATTTCTCTTTCATACGAACATTTTAAGTGATAACTGATTAGGTATTCAACCTGGTTTTCAGGCAATTTAGAGATGTATTTCCAACGTTCAGCCCCCGGTTTGTTGCGGATACTTTTAAACGGACAATTTTCTATTGGAAAATTTAACGGGCAGCCGTTAGCCACTCCAAAAAGCCAGATTCTTTTATCGTCTAAGTTCACCGTTTCGACAAGGATTTGTTGAAAAGGTATTTTCACAATTCTATCAGAAAATCTGAATTATCTTTAATACAATAATACTTTGTTTATTTTTTTGTATTTTGGAAACAAATTTTTAATAACCAATTAATGAAAAATCTACACTGGAAATCTGAAAAATATTACTCTGCGATTAAAATTCTGGCTCTTTTTTTTGGAACTTTTTTTACCCTCTCATGTTCCTTTGAACAACCCCAAATAATAACCGTCAGCGGCCCCATATCAGATGGAGAAATGGGAAAAACACTGCATCATGAACATTTGCTGGTAGATTTTATTGGCGCCGACAGCACAGGCTATCATCGCTGGAATAAAGACAGTGTTGTGGCAAAAGTTCTTCCTTATCTTTTGGAAATTAAGCAACTGGGATACAAAACCCTCGTTGAATGTACTCCGGCCTATCTTGGACGCGATCCGGAACTATTAAAAATTCTTACTGAAAAATCGGGAATCCAGCTTATTACCAATACCGGATATTACAGCGCTGTTGATGCCAAATTTCTTCCGCCACATGCTTTTACCGAATCTGCAGAAGAACTGGCCCAGCGCTGGATTGAAGAATCACAAAACGGAATTGAAGGAACGGGTGTTTTTCCGGGATTTATAAAAATTGCGGTGGAAAGAAAATCGCTGGAGGCCATTCATGAAAAAATCGTGAAAGCCGCCTGTATTACTCACAAAGCTACCGGACTCACGATTATGTCGCACACCGGACCAGCCATACCCGCAATTGAACAACTCGAAATACTGGAAAAAAACGGAATTCATTCTTCAGCCTTTATCTGGACTCATGCCCAAAATGAACCAGATAATAAAAAACATATTGATGCAGCCCGAAAAGGAGCCTGGATTGCTTTCGATAATTTTTCTGAAAAACAACTTAACAGGTATGTAAAATTTGCCCTGGAAATGAAAAAAGAAGGATTACTTCAAAAGGTACTGTTTTCGCATGATGCCGGTTGGTACAGGCCCGGCGAACCTAACGGAGGAGAATTTCAAGGTTTTACCGGTATTGATGAATTACTTATTCCTGCACTTGGCAAAAACGGCCTCAGTCAGCAAGATATCCATCAACTGTTTGTTTTGAACCCGGCTGAAGCATTTAAGGTAAAACAAAGGATTCTTTAAACCCAGTTTAAAATACTTATAACAAGTTCAATTCCTGCAATTTTTATGTTTTACAATATTTCTCCAAACAAGCACAACCCAATTTTCGTATATTGTAAACGGAAGAAATAATATAAAAAATGAGATACAGAACAAATAACATTTTAGCACTGGTACCTCCCACCGCGGAAGGAGAAAACATTTTAAATCAGGGTTTATTTTTCAGGCAGCACCTTGGAATGAGTCTTTTTATTTACCATATTATAAAAAAACCTGCTCTGTTTAAAAGAATTATTCTTCCCAAACAGACTATAATAACGAAAAACGATGCCCTAAATTCGCTTCAAAGATTTGTTTCCAATATTGCCCCACCTGAAGATTTGAAAAACTTAACGTACAGAATAAAATCAGGTTCTCCTCTCCCGGTTCTTCTTAAACAATCGAAAAACGGAGGTTACGAATTTATAATGGTTGATAAAGATAAAAACGGATGCGGCCTTGAAACCGATGAATTCGATAAACTTATCAGCCGATCCAATTGCCCCGTAATGGCTCTCAATCATGGTCATGAGATGAATCATGTTAAAAAAATTGTTATTCCTGTTGATATTTCACAATCTACCCAGAAAAAATTACTATGGGCCACCTATTTTGCAAAAAAATTCAATGCCAAAATTTCTATCGTTTCTGTACTGGGAATAAATATTGAAACAAAACAAAGTTTGGCCTGGCGAAATGCTGAAAAATTAAAACACATGCTTATGCAACGCGGAATTGAATGTGAGGTGGAAATTTTAAAAGCTATCGGAAAGGAAAAACATACATTGATTTTAGAATATATTGAAAAGGAAAAGCCGGGACTTGTAATCATAAGAACTCATCAGAAATCAAAATTATTTGGAGTACAAATTGGGAAGTTTGTTTCGGAAATAATACATGGCTGTTCCATGCCGGTTTTTGCGGTAACCAAATTAATGCATCCTATGCCAGTGGATTTTGAACTGTAAATGAAACTTTTTTTAAAATCCTTTTCTCTTCATCAGTTTATCCAGTTCAGTCCATTTTTTTCCTTTGCTGAAAATGGCAGCTTTTTCAGGTTCCATATTTTCAACTAAAACCTGGTACATCCCCAACCGTTTTATCCGTTTTTTCAAAATGGCATGTTCCTTATTTTCTTCGGCCACCATGCCGGCATATAAAACATTAAACCAAATTTCAATTTCAAGAACATCATGTTTATAATGTAAGCTGAGTAAAGCTATCAGTTTCAAAATATCAGCATTAATTTCAGCATTTGTACGGTTGTAAATGGTTAAAAAATCAGTATAAATTTGGGAGGCACCATAAATTTCGCTCAACTTTTTAAGACGTGAAAAATACTGAAGATCCGCGGGAGCAAAACGTTCCCCATTGGTTCGGGTAACATAAACGCACCAGTCATCAAATTTACCCCTGTCAAATTCTATTATCCCTCCGTGTCTAAACTGGTTAATTTTTGTTGGCATGTCAGTGTTTTTGAATCTCGAAATATAAAGAATTAAAATTTCCTGAAAAACAAAAAAATTCCGTTACCTCAATTTGATAATTAAACTTTTTTTCAAAGGTCTGAATTCTGTAAATTTTCTGTCGCCAAAATTCAACTTTCAGGTTAACCTTATATGAAATATCCTCTATCTTATTTAAAGGCCACGTAATGGGAACGGAACATTTTTCGTATCTTTGAACTGCATTTGGCAAATCAGTTTAACGGGCTGATTTTCTGACTAAAACAAATAGAAGTTAAACAATAAAAAACAATTTATCATGTTAATTAGCGACATTAAAGCAAGGGAAATTCTCGACTCACGCGGAAACCCGACAATTGAAGTGGAAGTACTCCTCGAGAGCGGTGCATTTGGCCGTGCAGCTGTTCCTTCCGGAGCATCAACCGGTGAAAATGAAGCACTCGAATTGCGCGACGGCGATAAAAAACGTTACCTTGGAAAAGGCGTTCTGAAAGCTGTTGATAACGTAAACGATGTAATTGCCAAAGAACTGGTTGGCATGGATGGAACCGATCAGGTTGCCATCGACAATAAGTTGCTGGAACTGGACGGTACAAAAACCAAATCGAAACTGGGAGCAAACGCCATGTTGGGTGTTTCGCTGGCATGTGCCAAAGCTGCTGCCGAATTTGCCGGCCTGCCGCTTTACAGATACATTGGCGGAGCAAACGCCAAAACATTACCCGTTCCTATGATGAATATCATCAACGGTGGTTCGCACTCCGATGCTCCTATTGCATTCCAGGAATTTATGATTCGCCCCATCGGTGCTTCTTCTTTCCGTGAAGGGTTACGCATGGGCGCCGAAGTTTTTCACGCACTGAAAAAAGTACTGCACGACCGTGGCCTTAGCACCGCAGTGGGTGACGAAGGTGGTTTCGCACCTGCACTCGACGGCACCGAAGATGCCCTCAACAGCATCATTGAAGCTGTTAAAAAAGCCGGGTATAAACCTGGCCGTGCCGAGGATGGTGGCGAAGTTTCCATTGCACTCGACTGTGCCGCTTCTGAATTTTACAGCGACGGAGTTTACGACTACAGCAAATTTGAAGGCAAAGGCGGTTCAAAACGCAATCAGGATGAACAGGCGGCTTACCTTGCTGAACTTGTTGATAAATTTCCGATTGACTCGATTGAGGACGGAATGGACGAAGGCGACTGGGACGGCTGGGTTAAATTGAATGCTGCCATAGGCGATAAATGCCAGTTGGTAGGCGACGACCTGTTTGTTACCAATGTAGAATACCTGAAAAAAGGCATTGAACTGGCAGCAGCCAACTCCATTCTGATTAAAGTAAACCAAATTGGTACTCTGACAGAAACATTAGATGCTATTGAAATGGCCCACCGCGCTGGTTATACCTCTGTTACTTCCCATCGCTCGGGCGAAACGGAAGATGCAACCATTGCCGACATTGCCGTAGCTACTAACAGCGGGCAAATTAAAACCGGATCGCTGAGCCGTTCAGACCGCATGGCCAAATACAACCAGTTACTTCGAATTGAGGAAGAACTGGGAGACAGCGCCATTTACGGATACAAAAAAGTGTACAGGAAATAATTTCAATTAAATAGACCTGAGGCCGTCTTTCGAAAGGAGGACGGCTTTTTTTGTGCAGTTATTCTTCTGAATGATCCATTTCGTCAATTACTCTGATTTTATCTTTAAGCAACTCAATTTTCTCCCTGGTTTGCTCAATTTGCCGTTTTACATCATTAATCAAAGTTTCAGCATTTTTTGATTTGGCAAAAAATCCGATGTTATTATCCAGCAGAACAAGGTCATTCTCCAACTGTTTTAGCTTGTTCATATATTTATCGCGTTCAAGGCGCATTTTATTCTGTCCACGCGACGACTCGGAAAATGAAGCCATTTTTGTTCTGAATTTAAGCAGATTACGCTTCGATTCATCAAGATTTAAGTCATCAAACAATTTATTAATGGCATCCCTGAATTTTTTCTGAATTTCATCTTTCTTCCTGATTGGGACATGCCCGACTTCAGTCCACCGACGCTGGAAATCTTTTAAAATTTTCAGGTTTTCATCTGCATCGCCTGCCGATTTAAAATTTTCAACCTCTTTAATCAGTTGTTCTTTTTCTTTCAGATTATCTCCCTGTTCAGAATCAATACTTGAAAAATGTTCCGATTTTTTGTCGAAGAAATAATCGCAGGCCGCCCTGAAACGTTTCCAAAGTGCATCGGAATGTTTGCGTGGAACAGGGCCGATTTCCTTCCATTGCTTTTGAACGTTAATAAGATCCTGGGTTGTTTTCCGCCAGTCGTCACTGTCCTTTAATGCTTCAGCCTGCATACACAGGTCAATTTTTAACTGAAGGTTATTCTGCTGCAGTTCCTTGTTTTTGGCGTAAAACTCGCGTTTTTTATCAAAAAATTTATCGCAGCCTTCCCTAAAACGTTTATAAATTTTGTTGTTGTCCTTACGCGGTGCAAATCCTATGGTTCGCCACAACCTTTGCAGATTTACCATTTCCTTAGATTTTTCACCCCACTCTTTGTGCGTTGCCAATTCCAATTCGTTAATCTCCTCCACCTGTTCGCAGAGTGTACGTTTTGCATCCAGGTTTTTCTTTTGTTCAGCCTTGCGGCTTTCAAAATATTCCTGATGTTTTTTATTTATTTTGGCAGTAGCTGCTTTAAACCGGTCCCAAATATCATCTTTGTTTTCCCGCGGCACAGGGCCAATCTCGCGCCAGCGTTCGTGCAATTTTTGTAAATTGTTAAAAGCTGCTATGGTATTGGGTTCCAGCAATAATTCCTCGGCTTGTTCGCAGAGCCTGATTTTCATTTCCAGGTTCTTTTTCAAATCAAGGTCGCGCAGCTCTTTATTTATTTTTATATAGTCATAAAAATTTTCCACATGAAAATGATAGGTATCCCACAAATCCTTCATTTTTGCCTGCGGAACCAGTCCAATCTCCCGCCAGCGCTGCTGTAAATCCCTGAAATCCTGGAAAGTTTTATTAATTGATTCTTCTTTGTGGATTAAACCTTTTATCTCCTCAATAATATCGTATTTTACCTGAAGGTTTATCTCCTTTTCCTGTTCCAGTTTTTTATTAAACTCGTGCCTGATTTGCCTGTACTGTTTCAGTAAATCTTTTATATCTTGTTCGTAAGGATTTTCTTCCGGTTCAAACTCATCTTCATTTCCACCTTCTTCCAAAAATTGTTTTTTCTGCTCTTCTGCTTCCTCCTTTACAATCTTGTAAAACGCAGCCTTAATGGTTTCAACCTCTTCTCTAATGTCGTGATCGCCATTACTTTCAAGTACCTCGCGCAAGGCATTAATCAAATCAATCTGACTAAAAGTAGAATAATCAGGCTTTTCTTTTTTTGCAGGCGAAGGTTCCGGCTTTTTCTTTTCCTTTTTCTCTGTTTTTTCTTTACCGGGAACCGGTTCAGCTTCTACTGTTTCTTCTTTTAAAGGTTCTTTTTCAACACTTGCAGCCTCACTTTCCTTTGAATCGGCAGTTTTGCTTTTCTCTGCTACTTCAGAAGTATCAGGTTGTTCGACTGGTTCAACCGGTTCAGACTGTTTTTCTGCTACTTCAGTTTTTTCGGCAGGTTCCTCCTGTTTTACTGTTTCGTCAGCAATTTCAACTGCTTCTTCCTGTTTTACTTCAGTTACCAGCTCCTCCTTTTCGGGTGAAACATCTCCGGATGCTTCTTCTTCTGAATCAACAGTTTCAGTCTTTTTTTCTTCTTCAGAAACAGCAGCTTCCGTTTCAACAGGCTTGTTTTCTGTTACAGATTCTTCAGCCTTTTCCTTGTTCCCGATTTTCTCATTCGAAGCAGCAGTTTTGCGTGTTTTTTTCTCCTTTGCATCCTGTCCGCTTTTTAACCCTTCAGGGTTTTTCAGATCTTTAGGTTCCATTTACATAAATTTAAATACCATAAATTATGGTGTGCGTAAAATATTCAGACTACGAAAATAGGTAATTACACCTTAATACTCAAAGATTTTAAATCAATTTAAAAGGTCGGAGTTTGAATGAACAGTCCCGGAAATCCTGTCGTTAGGCGCAAACTAAATCAGACATTCACAACTTAATTACGAAATTTATGTTTAAAAACATCTGTAAAAGTTTAATTTTCAACAAAATCAGTTGAATTGAAATTTTGAAAAATGTCATATAAATATTATTTTATCGGCAAAATTAAAAATCTGATAAACTGTAGAATTAAAAACTAAAACTGCTTGATTGATGAAGATATTTTTTTTAAGCAACCAAAATTCGTGCAGAAGCCAAATGGCTGAAGCCATACTGAGAAGCTACGACAAGAATCTGGAAATTTACTCGGCCGGAATAGACCCGGTTGACCATGTAAGTCCTGTGGCCATTGAGGTAATGGCCGAAATTGATATAAGCCTGAAACCGCAGGTTCCCCAGCATTATTCCAAATTCGACCGCATGGAGTTCGATTACCTGATTACCGTAGGTGACGGAACGGCAGAACAATTAAAAGTTCCACCCATTAAATGCAAACGAAAAATGCATCTGGGCTTTCATAATCCCTATAAAAACGCTAAAAACAAAGAAGAGATCAGGCAAAAATGCCGTGAAATCAGGGATGAAATTAAAACCGAAATGGATTATTTTTACCACCGCATTTTAAAAAAACAGATAGAAAAATCAGTCTAACCTGCAACAATTTTTTCGACTTCATCCGGCTCAACCGGAACACGTTTTCCAATAATTGCGCTTCCGGTTTCAGTTACGAGAATATCGTCTTCAAGCCTGATGCCGCCAAAATCGCGATATTGGTTAACGTTATCAAAATTTATAAAATCGGCATTGGTTTTATCGCGTTGCCACTGATCGATGAGTGCCGGAATAAAATAAATGCCTGGTTCGTTAGTTACCACAAAACCCGCTTGCAGCCTTCGTCCCAAACGTAATGCAGCTATTCCAAACTGATCAGAAGGACGGATTTCGTCATCGTAACCCACGTAAATCTGTCCGAGGTCTTCCATGTCGTGTACATCAAGCCCCATCATGTGTCCCAGTCCGTGCGGAAAGAATAATGCATGAGCTCCGTTTGCAACAGCTTCTTTAACATCTCCTTTCATCAAACCAAGGGCTTTTAACCCTTCTGCAATCACCTCGCTTGCAGCTAAATGAACTGATTTGAAGGTAACCCCTGGTTTAGTTAATTCGGTAGCTTTATTATTGGCAGCCAGCACTATTTCATAAATCTCGCGCTGTTTTTGGTTGAATTTTCCACCAACAGGAACTGTGCGTGTAAAATCGGAAGCATAATGCAGTAAAGATTCTGCTCCGGCATCTGTAAGTAATAAACGGCCTTCTTTTAAAATTTGCGAATGGTCGTGGTTGTGCAGTGTTTCGCCATTTTGCGATAATATTATGGGAAAGGAAATCATTCCACCGCCGGTAGCAGCAATACCTTCAATGGTTCCGGCAATTTGTTGTTCCCGTACCCCGGGTTTGGCCAGTTTCATAGCTGCAACGTGCATTTCGTAACCAGTTGCACAGGCTTTTTTAATCTCCTCAATTTCTTCGGGTCCTTTTACTGAACGCAAATCAACAATTGCTTTTATCAGTTCAATTGAAGCATATTCGCCAATTCTCAAAGCTGAAATTCCAAGCAACTGTTCCAGCCAGATTTTATTTTCTCCACGGTAGGGTGGCAAAAAATGCACTTTTCGGCCCTGGTTAATAACGCCGGATAAATAATTATTCAGTTTTGCCAAAGGAGCAGTTTTGGCAACTCCTGCCTTTGCTGCATTTTCCTGAATGGTAACCTGCGGCCCCATCCAAATAATATCATCCAAATCCGCATCATTTCCGAAAATATAATCCTCGCCGCTGTCAAAATCAATCACCCCGGCAAGTCCCGGAAAATTGAGCCCGAAAAAATACAGAAACGAACTGTCTTGCCTGTAATGAAAAGTGTTGGCCGGGTAGTTCATAGGCGATTCCAGATTGCCCAAAAATAATGCAATTCCGTTGGAAACTTTGTCTTTAAGTTTATTCCTGCGATTGGTATAAATATCTTTTTCAAACATATTCTTAATTTTATTTTTTCGATTAGTCCACGAATATATAATTTTTCGTGTGTTTATTTTTAAATTGCAACACGAATTGCAGATGGGGGTATAAAACAAATTCCATATTTTTATGCGCATTCGGAAAAACGGATTTTTTACACCGCGGCTTGAGCCCGGTGAAAAGAGGCAGCCAAAAGCAAAAGGGCTTCAGCCATTAAAGGGATTAAATGCTAAAGCCGCAAAAGGCGGTGAGAAAGTTAAACACAGAGCGCCGGTGAAAAAGAATATATGCTTTGTACCGCTATTTAAAACGTGGAATTTGCTGTTCAACCCAGATGGACTTATAAATAAATGCTTCATACTATGAAAAAGATTAGTTTAACCTTTGCCCTGGTCATCATTTTAATTTCCATCCATGCTCAACAACATCATCAGGAAGATTATTTGAACCTGAATAAACCCGAACGACTTGAATGGTTTCGCGACCTGGGATTTGGCATGTTTATTCATTTTAGTTTCGACAGCCAGTTGGGAGTTGTGATCAGCCACTCCATGGCCGGAGCTTCAGAAGATTATCTGAACAAGTTTGTAAATGAGTTACCCAAAACGTTCAATCCAAAAAAGTATGCACCGGATGAAATAGCAACACTTGCAAAACTTGCCGGCATGAAATACATCGTTTTCACCACAAAACACCATTCCGGTTTTTGCATGTGGGATACACAAACCACAGCGTTTAATATAATGAACACTCCTTACGGAAAAGACCTGCTGGCTGAATATGTTGATGCTACAAGAAAGGCCGGGCTTGCGGTAGGATTTTACTTTTCGCCCGAAGATTTTAATTTTTTGTATGAAAACGGGTTGCAGGTACGCCGCCGGTTTCCTGAACCAATTCCTGAAAAAATTATGGAAAAATACCTGGAACTGGTTGAATTGCAATGCATGGAACTGATGGCCCAATATGGTGAAATCGATATTATATTTTTCGACGGCGGAGAAGGAGCTTTGCAGGAAAAATGCAAAGAAGTGGTTTGGGAACTTCAACCCGACATTGTAGTTACGCGAGGCGCCATTAAAACACCGGAACAAACTGTATTGGGGATTGCATCTGATGAACCCTGGGAATCGTGCATTACCATGGGAACTCAATGGGCTTACAAACCAACCAATGAGGCATATAAAACCGGCGACCGGCTTATTGAAATTCTGATTGAAACCCGCGCAAAAGGAGGAAATTTATTGCTGAATGTTGGACCAAAACCCAACGGCGAACTTCCGGAAGAACAGGAAGCCAATTTGCGTGAAATGGCTGCCTGGAATTTTATTAATTACGAAGCGGTTGAAAAAGTGGAACCATGGATATTGCCCAACGAAGAAAATATATGGTTTACCTGGAAACCCGAAGAAAAAACACTTTATGCTTTTCTGACTAAAATTCCTGACTGGCCGCGTGGGGCCCGAAAAAAATTTCTTTTAAAATCGGTACTGACAAATGAAAAAACGGAAGTCAGTGTTTTAGGACAATCGGGCGAAATAGTGGAATACCAACCTGATACAGATGCTAAAACTTATTTCGAACAAAAAGATAACGGGCTTCACATTTCATGTGTCAGGGCACAACGCATATACAATAACCACAAATGGCATAATCCCATTGTGCTGAAAATAACCCATGCAACTCCATCGCTTGAACCTCCGGCAGTAGTAACACACCTGCCAATAATTTCAGGTTCCGAAAACAACCTGATTACTTTTAATGGCGAAATATTAACAACAGGAGATTCTGAAAAACTGAAGGCTGGTTTTCAGTTTCGGGAATATGCCGGTTTTGTGGAAGAATTGTATTCGGATGAATGGCACGAAACTGAAACCATGAAAATTTCAGGAACCAACGATTTTTCCATCAGTCCAAATTTAAAAAAGGAAGGAAAAGAATACCAGGTAAGGGCATTTGTTGACCATCCGAAACTGAGAATTTACGGCGATATTGTTAGAATCAGATTTTGATTAAAGTTTGTCATATCTCCTAAAAAAACTAATTTAGCAACCCTTTACAAAAACCAGTTAAAATCGGAAATGTGAAAATTTTAAAAATCAAATTACACTGGCAAATTCTAATTGCCTTTATCCTTGCTGTACTGTTCGGATACTTCATTCCCGACGGGGTAAAATATGTTTCCTGGATTGGGGAAATTTTCCTCAGGGCATTAAAAATGGTGATTATTCCATTGGTTTTCAGCTCAATTATTAGCGGGGTAACCAGCATGGGCGACGGAAAAAACCTGGGGCGGCTTGGAGTCAAAACCATGTTTTATTATTTGGGAACCAGTACCCTGGCCATTTTAACAGGGCTTACAATGGTAAACCTTATTAAACCAGGGGTTGGCATTGACCTGGGATTTTCGAAAACTGTGGAAGGGTTAACTGAGAATACCGGCTCGGTACAAGATATTTTTTTCAGGTTAATTCCTGAGAACATTATAGATTCCATGGCACGGGGAGAAATTTTACCTGTTATATTTTTTGCCATTCTGTTGGGATTTTTCATCACAAAAACTGCAACAAAATACCGGGAAACACTCACCAACTTTTTCAATGCTTTTTTTGAAGTGATGATGAAAGTTACCCTGTTCATCATAAAATTTACACCACTGGGAATTTTTGGCATAGTGGCGACAGAAGTAAAACGTAACTCAGGAGAACTGGCAAGTATTGCCGGAAGCCTTGCCATTTACAGCCTTACCGTTGTGGCCGCCCTATTGATTCATGCTCTTGTAACACTTCCTGTTATTGTCCGGTTTATTGGGAAAGCAAAACCTTATGAACACTTGAAAAATATGGCAGCTCCGCTCTTAACAGCCTTTTCAACTTCATCGTCAAGTGCCACATTGCCACTTACCATGGAAGCGCTGGAAAATAACAGCGGAGTTTCCAATAAAGTCTCAAGTTTTACACTGCCGCTTGGTGCTACTATTAACATGGACGGAACAGCGCTTTACGAATGTGTTGCTGCCATGTTTATTGCGCAGGCTTATGGCGTTGAGCTAACGTTTATTCAGCAGATGCTGATTGTGGTTACTGCGCTGCTTGCTTCCATCGGTGCCGCCGGAATTCCTATGGCCGGACTGGTAATGATGACCGTCGTTCTAACCGCAGTTGGACTTCCACTCGAAGGGATTGGTTTGGTGCTGGCAGTTGACCGGATTCTGGATATGTTGCGGACTGCTGTAAATGTATGGAGCGACAGTTGCGGAGCCGTAACCATTGCACGGACAGAAAACGAAGAAACCAGTGTAGCCGTAAATTGATTTTTTGCATTTTTTAAGAATTCAGATTTGCTGAAATCCCTATTTTTGCGACAATTTTTAAGCAACTCAGAAAAACTAAAAAATATGGCAGTGAAAAAAATTATACGCTATTCAGTTTTACTAATCCTTTTATTTAGCCTTTCAAACTGCAAGAAAAATAACACCGATTTACTTTACGACAGAAAGTACGTTAATGAAATAAAAGCTGCCCGAAAAGATGCCGCTTTTTATCTGGCGCGTACCTTTGCCCCGGGTGGCACTTTTGCCATCGCCAAGGAGGGAAAAATCATCTATTCAGAAGGAATAGGACTGGCTTCAGAAGACCTGGAAGTGAAGGCAACCCGAAATACCAAATTCAGAATTGGCCAGGTTTCCGAATTATTTACTAATCTGATTTACCAAAAAATGGTTGAAAACGGAACGCTGCATCCTGATTCAACAGTTCAGTATTACTATCCTGATTTTCCTGAAAAGCAATTTAAACTGCCTATTCGTCATCTTGTATATCACACTTCAGGAATCAGGGAACCCCAAGGTGAAGAAAGTGACTGGAGGGGATTAAATGTAACAATGCAAGCTGGAATTGAAAATTTCAAAGCCGATTCACTGGAATTTCCACCGGGAATGTATCTTGTACCCAACATGTACAATTATAATTTGCTGGGTGCAATTATGGAAAATATTACCGAAAAAAAATTCAACACCATATTAAAAGATTATGTTACTGATACATTAAATCTTGAAAATACATTGATTGACAACCCGTTTACCTTTATTAAAGGAAGGGCTGATTTTTACGATCACAATTTTGTTGCACAAGTTGTTCATGCAACTACCCGCGATATGAGATTCAGAGCGCCTTCGGAGGGATTGCTTTCCAATGCTGAAGACCTTGTAAAGTTTGGCAATGCAATGCTTTATTCCGATTATTTTTCGGAGGAAATTAAAGCACGGCTTTTTGAACCGGTACTCCTTTTCAACGATATTCCATCCAACATGGCTAATGGATGGATACTGATGGCCGATCGCGAAGGGCGAAAAATTTACGGAAGAAGCGGCACAGTTACAGGTGGTGGTGCAGCATTGCTGATTTATCCCGACGAAAAGCTCGTGGTAGCCTGCGCTCTAAACCTGGGTGCATTTTCAAATGATTATCCGGTTTTTGACATGGCCCGGCATTTTCTTCCACAAACTGAAGAGCAAACAACAGAAGAAAAAACTAATGATTCTGCTTTCCCCGATGAAAATTAGATTCTGGATTCAGGTATTCCATAAAATTCTATTGTAGTTTATTAAGCTAATATTCTGAAGTGGATCTCACCAAAATTGACATCAAACCGAACGAATAAAATTGGACAACTGAGAGTTTATTCCGAAAAAAGTGATTCCACAAATTCCCGTCTTCTAAAAATCTGCAGATGTTCCATTTTTTCACCAATTCCAATATATTTTACCGGAATTTTAAACTGGTCGGAAATGCCAATGACCACGCCGCCTTTTGCCGTGCCATCGAGTTTGGTGAGGGCCAAAGCTGTAACTTCAGTGGCTTTGGTAAATTGTTTGGCCTGTTCAAAAGCATTTTGCCCGGTTGAGCCATCGAGTATCAACAACACTTCATGTGGAGCCCCGGGAACGATACGCGACATTACTTTTTTGATTTTCGAAAGCTCGTTCATCAGATTTACCTTGTTGTGCAAACGCCCGGCTGTATCAATAATCACTACATCGGCATTATTTACTTTTGCAGACGACAACGCATCGTAAGCAACCGATGCAGGATCGGAACCCATTTTTTGTTTTACGATGGGTACATCAACGCGCTGTGCCCAAATTTCAAGCTGTTCAATAGCTGCCGCGCGGAAAGTGTCTGCAGCGCCCAGGTAAACTTTTTTGCCAGCCTCTTTAAACTGGTAAGCCAATTTACCGATGGTTGTAGTTTTTCCCACACCGTTTACGCCAACCACCATAATAACATAAGGTTTTTCGATATCAGGAAGCTCAAAATCAGAAACATCGTCTGAGTTGTTTTCTTCCAGCAAGGCGGCAATTTCTTCTTTTAAAATATGGTTGAGTTCTTCAATTCCCATATATTTATCGCGGTCAACACGTTCTTCAATGCGTTTAATAATTTTAAGAGTAGTTTCCACACCAACGTCTGAAGTAATCAACACTTCTTCCAGATTATCAAGCACTTCGTCGTCAACTTTCGATTTGCCAACAACAGCCCGGCTCAGCTTTTTAAAAACACTCTCTTTTGTTTTCGACAAGCCTTTATCCAGATTTTCTTTTTTACTTCTGGTAAAACTTCCAAATATTCCCATTGATTAAAAATTTGCGGTGGCTAAAAATAGTAATATTTTCTGTGAACCCATAGCAGGAAATTTAACGAATAAAAAAAAGCTTCCACCGGGTGATGAAAGCTTTTTCTGCTTATACGTCATATCTTTATTGTCTTTGAAAGTAGTCTTTTACCTCTTCGTTGGTAATAACTTCTTCTCTAAACATATAGGCTCCGGTTTCGGGTGATTTCACCATTTTAATTACTTTGGCATGTCCCCTACCCGATCCTTTTTGTAATGTTGCAACCGTCTTCTTTGCCATAACTTATTATTTTATTTCTTTATGAACAGTAACTTTTTTCAATATGGGGTTGTACTTTTTCTTTTCCAACCGGTCAGGTGTATTTTTTCTGTTTTTGGTAGTAATATACCGCGAAGTTCCCGGCACTCCGCTATCTTTATGCTCGGTGCACTCCATAATAACCTGAATTCTGTTGCCTTTGCCTTTTTTAGCCATTGCTCAGTCCTTTAAATTTTTTCGATTATACCTTTTGCTTTTGCATCCTGAATGGCAGCGACCACACCTTTTTTATTGATGGTTCGAAGCCCATGAGCTGAAACAGTTAAAACAATCCAACGATTTTCATTAGGAAGATAAAATTTCTTCTTAAATAAGTTTACGTTAAACTTCCTTTTAACCCTGCGTTTCGAGTGGGAAACATTGTTGCCCACCATTGCTCTTTTCCCTGTTATTTGACAAACTTGTGACATTTTTATATAATTTCTTGATGTACAAACTAACACGTTATTTTAACGGCTTGCAAAGAAAATACTTTTTTAATAAATAATCAAGCTGTTGTGTAAGTTTTTCAGAAAACAATTAACATTGGGGTGTTAGTTCGTCTCAATAAAGTCAAAAACACTGGAAATCCCTTAACGAAACAGAAAGTAATTCAATAGTACAATAACATTTTCGGGTAAAAATTTCTACAATAAATCTACACAAATCCATAAATCCGGCTTCAAAAATAAACAATGAAGTATTTGTATTTCAAAAACTTATATCTCAATCAAACTTGTGGCATTAATTTTTCACAAACCAAAGAGAAACAATTTATTACAAATTTTAAAATTTACAGTTATGAACAAATTAATGCTAAAAGGAAATTGGAACGAACTAAAAGGAAAACTAAAACAGAAATACGCTGAGCTTTCTGACGATGATCTGGCTTATGCTGAAGGAAAAGAAAATGAATTATTGGGGCGATTACAAAAAGTAACAGGCAAAACTAAAGAAAAGTTGGTGAACGAAATCAATAAATTATAAAGTCATAAGAAGCTTATTGTATATCATTGCAGTCATATTGGTAATTGGGTGGCTGATAGGATTCTTTGCTTTTTCACTTGGTCATTTGATTCATGTTTTACTCATTTTTGCCATCATTTCAATTCTTATTTCAATCATCAGGGGAAAAAGACATTAACCTGAAAGAACAATTTAACCACTTTGCTCAGGTTTTAACCGGTTAATTTCAAACGATACGGCAAAACTTGCCGGAGTGTTCTCGTGGTTATAGTACCTGGAATACTGGTATGTTAATTCAACTCCAAAATAGAAAATAAGCGAAGCAAAATAAATCCAGATTAATATCACCACAATGGAACTGGCAGCTCCATAAACCTGCCCCATGTTGCTGTTTCCGATTAAAAATCCGATTCCCAGCTTCCCGGCAGCAAACAGTATCGCAGTTATAAAAGCCCCAAACCAACCGGCGCTCCATTTCACTTTCACATCTGGTAAATATTTATAAATTATCGCAATAACCAAGGAAACAATAGCAAGTGAAACCACAAAATTTGTTATCTGAGCTATAAATATTAAATCGGGGCTGAATTGCGTGATCAGAAATCCTTTTATAACAGCAATAATGGCATCAATAATTAACGAAACCAGCAAAACAAATCCCAGGCTCAGAATAACGCCAAAGGAAAGCATTCTTGACCTCAGTAAACTTAAAACATTCATTTTTAAATTTGCCCGCGGTTTTACGCGCCAAATAAAATTGATTGAGCTTTGCAGCGAACTGAATAGTGTGGTGGCTGAAACCAGAAAAAATATCAGGCCGACAACCGTCCCGGTTACACTGTTCTCTGAGAGGTTATAATTTTTTATGGCATTTTCGAGAACCGCCGTATTTTCCTGGCCCACTAACCTGCCCAACTCCTCAAAAAGTTTTTCGCTAATGGTTTCGTCGCCGGTTACCATGCCAAAAACAGCAACAATGATAATAATAATAGGCACCATGGAAAAAATGGCAAAATATGCCGTAGTTCCGGCCATCTCAACAGGCCGGTTTGCCATAAAATGCGATAATGACTTTCGGGTTATTTTATACCCTTCGGTTATCTTTTTTACAAACTTATACTTGTTCATTTCAATTCATTTAATCTGTTTGTATTCAGAATTAAAAAAATCAGTTCTATTCAGATGCCATTAAATATAACGAAAAGCATTGGAGTCTGAATGAAAAAACTGTGTTTATTTGCAAAAGAATAAGTGAATGAAATGGATTATGTTTTAATTGCCATTGGAGTATTATTTATTATCAGTGGAATTTTAGGTTGTGTTTTACCTGTTCTGCCGGGTCCGCCCCTGAGTTACATTGGGTTGCTATTTCTTCATTTTACCGAAAAATACCAGTTTTCAACCCGGTTTTTAATTATTTGGGCTGTTGTTACCGTTGTGGTTTATTTGCTCGATTATGCGATCCCGGTCTGGGGAACCAAACGATTTGGAGGCAGTAAACGGGGAATCTGGGGCAGTATAATTGGATTGGTAGTCGGCTTGTTCTTTTTTCCTCCTTTCGGAATTATTATCGGACCGTTTGTTGGAGCCGTAATCGGCGAATTATCCACAGGTAAAGATTCTGGTGCGGCTCTAAAATCGGGGTTTGGTTCGTTTGCCGGCTTCCTGATTGGTGTAATCCTGAAATTAACCGTTTCCGGCATGATGGCCTGGTACTTTGTAAAAGAGTTGTTTCTCAGTTAAAAACCAATTCATTTTTTTAATCGGTTACTTGCCCAAACATTTCTTAAACAATACAAACGCATGACATTATTTATGTCAAAATAATTTTTGTTGCTATTAGTTCATGCTCAAAATAATCGTTTTTAATGTTTATTTTTTATAACTTGCTAAGTAATTAAAAATCAAAAAATATGGCAGTATTAAAAGTTATTGAAATTATGGCGTCTTCTGAAAAAAACTGGGAAGATGCAGTGAATGAGGCAGTGAAAACAGCAAGTAAATCACTCAAGGGAATTCGCTCTGTTTATGTTAAGGACCAGAGTGTAGTTGTAAACGACAACAAAGTCGTGGAATACAGGGTAACTTGTAAAGTATCTTTCGAAGTGTTCATTTAAACGTAACCTCCTAAAAAAAAGCTATTATGGGATTAATCTCATTTATTAAAGGTGCGGGGTCAAAATTATTCAAAAAAGCTGAAGCTGAAGTTGAACCCGACAAAGGGATGCTCATTCTGGATCACATAAAAAGCTTTGGGTTTCATACCGAAAGCCTGCAGGCCATTGTGAACATGGAAACCGTAATTCTCACCGGAAAAGTTGATACGCTGGCCAACAAAAATAAAATAATTGTTGCCGCCGGAAATGTTGAAGGTATTTCGGTAGTGGAAGACATGATGAGTGTGATGCAACCAAAGGTTGTTGAACCTCAGGAACCGGAAAAACAATTTTACACGGTTGTTTCGGGCGACACGCTTTCAAAAATTGCCAAACAGGTTTATGGCAATGCCAACAAATATCCGGCGATTTTTGAAGCCAATACACCCATGCTGAAACACCCCGATAAAATTTATCCGGGTCAGGTACTGGTTATTCCCCCGCTCGATTAGGTACGGAGGAGTTGTTAAAATAAACGCCGAAATGTTGGGAAACCAAAACAAATTTCGGCGTTTATTTATAGTTTTGGGAAATTTAAATCAGATAACGATGAACGGTTTTAAAACCTTTGGTTTGATGGCTATTTTAACCTTCCTGTTTTTGTTTATTGGCGGCGCCATTGGCGGTCAGGCGGGAATGGTAATTGCCCTCATTTTTGCCGGTATTACCAATTTTATAGGCTACTATTTCAGCGATAAAATGGTGCTTAAAGCCTACAAAGCACAGGAGCTACCGAAAAACCATCGTGTAACGGTTATGGTTGAAAAACTTGCCAGGAACGCAGAGTTGCCCATGCCAAAAGTTTACATAGTAAACCAAAACCAGCCCAATGCATTTGCCACCGGCAGAAACCCAAACCATGCCGCAGTTGCAGTCACCAAAGGGTTGACCGACAGCATGGACGACAACGAGTTATCGGGAGTATTGGCGCACGAACTGGGGCACATTGCCAACCGCGACATTCTGATAGGAACCATTGCAGCTACGCTGGCCGGCGCCATTTCGTACCTGGGCTATGCAACACGCTTTGGAATGGGCAACCGTAACAACCGGGGTGGAAACGTAATTTTTATGTTACTGGCCATGATTCTGGCGCCTTTGGCAGCCTCACTTATCCGAATGGCCATATCAAGGGCAAGAGAATACAAGGCCGATAGTTTTGGCGCTAAAGTGAGTGGCAATCCGCTGTACCTCAGCAATGCGCTTTCAAAACTCGAAACCTACAGCAAACAAATTCCCATGTCGGGTAACCAGGCCACATCGCACATGTTCATTGTTTATCCTTTTTCGGGAAAAACGTTTTCGGCTTTGTTCAGCACCCATCCGCCCACTTCGGAACGGATTAAAAGACTGAAACAGATGGCAGCAGGTGCTGTGTAATAATTTCTCAGTTATTTTCTCCTTTTTAAAAATGACATTCCCAACCGGGCAATGTCGTCTATTATACTTCCATCGTTATTCTGATCGAGCAACTGGTTAATAACGCTTTGTGATTTCGGAGCCTGTTTTTTCTCTGTTTTCAGGTAGGAATTGATGACACTGCCCAAAGCATTTCCATCGCCGCCTTTGCTGCTTTTTCCCAAGTATCCCATTACCAGAGGTGCAGCCATTTCAAGAATTTTGCCCACAGAATCTCCGCTGAGGCCGGAATCTTTACTGATGTACTGTTCAACGTTTTGTCTTTTGCTTCCCAGCACGTGTTTTAAAATTCCTGCACCATTGGCCGATTCGGGATTATTGAGAAAACCACCGAGGTTATCAAGCAAACTTCCGTCGTGATCTTTTTTAATGGCAGTTTGCAGCGATTGTGCTCCCTGAGGAGATTTGCTGTTCCGGGCCAAAGCATTCATTAAAATGGGAATGGCAGCGGCCATGGCACTTTTTGCTTTATCTGGCGATGTGTTGGTTTTCTGACTAATAGCCTGCAACGAATTATCGTCGAGTTTCGATAAAATTGATTTTAAAATGTCTTCCATTTTTGTAAATTTATTGATTTATACCTGAGAACAATTTTGTAACCAATAAATTTAGAGAATTTAATTCGGGAAAAAGCAAACAATTGACTCTTATTTCACCCGAATTCAAAATAACTCTTTTTCCTGAAAATCAACCTATTTATTTAGCTCCCAAAACTTACTGCACCTTTGATCCTCTGCAATTCTCAGAATGGAAAATCCCAAATAAATAGCCTGCCACCAATTTTCGTCGGATTTTGGTAAAATTGAATTTAAAAGGTCTTCCATTTTTGTAAGTTTATTGATGAAAAATCAACCAAAAACAACATGCCATTTCCGGTTATCAACTTACAGCAATGTTTTATAACATTTTTGGTTAACCTTTCCTTCTGCTTGAGAATCAATTGATTTTTCGTAGCTTTGAAACACATATCATATCCGTTATGACATGAATTTGTACCTAACAGATGATAACGAATTTATTGAACATTTATCCAGAATTATTCTTGATAACCTAAGCAACGAAAATTTTGGCGTAAATGAATTAATAAAAACTGCCGAATTAAACCGTAATTACCTAAGCCGCCGGATTAAATCAATTAAGAATATCACAATCAACCAGTTTATTACTGAAGTAAGGCTGGAAAAAGCCCGCGAATTTCTCCTCGAAGGTAAATACAATGCTTCAGAAGTTTCGTACAATGTAGGATTCAGCAGTCCTTCCTACTTTAACAAATGCTTTCACGACCACTTTGGTTATCCTCCGGGAGACATAAAAAAAAGGACTGCAGGTAAATCTGAAAATAACATTCAGAAAAGTGAAACTGAGAAAATTTCCAGCAATAAAACCGGCTCAAAAAATCTGTTCAAAGCAAAAAATACAAAATCCATTTCTGTAATTGCTTCATTTGCTGCACTTATTGGAATAATTTTCATTTATATTTTCTTCTTTCAAAAGTCTTCCTTTTTAAAATCAAATTCAATTGAGAAATCCATTGCGGTTTTGCCTTTTAAAAACCTGAGCGAAAATGAAGCAAACCGGTATTTTGCTGATGGAGTTGTGGAAGATATTCTCGACCGGCTGTCGAAAATCAGTGAACTCAGAGTTACCTCCCGGACATCAGTGGAGCAATTCAGAACAAGTAATGAGAGTGCCCCTGAAATTGGTAAAAAGCTAAAAGTAAATTATCTTTTGGAAGGCAGTGTGCAACGCCACGAAGAGAAAGTTAGAATAACCATTCAGTTGATTGACGCAAAAAACGACCGGCATATTCTTTCTGAAAAGATTGACAGGGATATGAAAGACATACTCGAACTGGAAAGTGATATCGCCAAACTAATTGCAGATAAGTTACAGGCAGCAATTTCTCCGGAGGAAAAAAAACTGATTGAAAAAACACACACCCACAATACCGAAGCTTACGATTATTATTTAATGGGGCGCTATTACTGGAATCTGCAAAGCATTGAATCACACGAAAAATGTATAGAATATTTTGAAAAGGCCATAAATGCCGATTCGACTTATGCATTGGCATACGCCGGACTTGCAGATGCATATTTCTTTGTAGCCAGGTTTATTCGAATCCCGGTAAAAAATTATGAAAAAGCTGTTGAACTGTCAAAAAAAGCGCTGGAAATAGATGAGAATCTTCCTGAAGCTTATGCTATTCTTGGTGCGGTTTATTCCGTTGGGTATTGGCGTTGGGAAGAGTCTGAAAAGTATTTTGAAAAAGCGATGGAAATCGACAGTAATAATCTGGTTACCCTCTACTATTATTCAGATTGGTTGAACACCACAGGTGAATTTGACCTCTCAAGAAAGCATCTTAACCGTGCTTTGGAACTTGATCCGTTCTCGATAAAATTCAGAAGATCGAGTTCCTACTTTTATTATACTGCAAACAAAGCCAAAGAAGCGCTACAGGAAATATTAATGGTAGAGGGGATGATAGGTGATCAAGCGTATCATCAGCACGTTGTTTTTTTGAGGTATTTAAATGCAGGTGATACGATTTCTGCATTGCAGTATATGCAGAAAATTTTTGCAACAAGTCCAATACATCAGAAGTATAAAGTATATGCTGACCAGGTTTTACCGGTTTATAAATCATCGGGATTAAAAGGCATCTATCAAATGATGTATAAAAATCCACCCAACTATTGGTATGCAGTACAAATGGATTCTCTTGATTTGGCAATCCGTTATCTTGAACAAGTTTATGAAAACCGACATCCGATAACGATTGAATATATTCTTGATCGGGATTATAAAAAACTACACAATGACCCCCGCTTCCTGGAAATTGCTGACAAAACAGGTTTAACTCCGTATTTTAATAAACGATACAAAAAGTAATTGTGGCAGGGTAAATTCATTCCTTTGAAAGATTAAGTATCATATTTTACCTCCATTAAACAAGTTCTGCAAACACCACCTGATTCAAAATTTGCAAGTTTTTCCAAAATTTTGCAAGAAATCGTCAAAAATTGCAAGTTTATCTCCATTTTTTACAAGTACTCCGGGCATTTATTTTCAGAATTTTAATCATGAGTTTTTTATTTCATTTAACAATTTTAAAAATTTACGATTATGAAAACACTAATGTATTTCCTTGTTTTGGCAATACTTGTTATTGCCGGTTGTGCCAAAGACGATACTATGTTTGAAAACCAGAACAACCTGGAACTGAAAAAGGCTAAAGTGCCCATTCCATTTAAGTATGATGCGTACGTAGTCTGGGACGAGGAATCAGACCTGGTACTCATTGAGGGTCTTGACCCGAATGACCCTGCAAGTTATGCCTATAGCAAATTGATTTGCAGCGGAACAGCCACCCACATGGGAAAAATCAATTCTGAAAAAAGTTTTTATACCCTTGAAAAATTGGTATTATTTTTTGAAGATGGTATTCCTTACACAAGAAATACTGGTAAAGGAATTTTAGTAGGGGCAAATGGCGATGGCTTCGAATTTTCCTTCACGGTCGTACAAAATGCAATCGACAAAACCTGTAACGGAATAAATGAAATCATACCCGGAACAGGAACAGGAAAACTGGAAGGGTATACAGGCACAATTTTTATGTCAGGTGGGTTGGTTGAGGATAGAAGTATGTTTTTATTCGAATGTGAAGGTTATCTGGTTTATGAATAAATCATACCGATAAAACTTCAGCGATAGAAATTTTCTAAAGGATGGTCTGTAAAATAAATGCTGTGGCAAGTTGATATTATACAACCACAGCATTTATTTTTGGTTAAACTTTCCTTCTATTCAAGATTCCAGTATTCGCTGCACCTTTGCTCCTCTGCAATTCTTAAAATGGAAAAGCCCAGTTCAATTGCCCGCGTAAAATCGTTGCAGGCCTTTTCTTTGAAACCCAGTTCCCAAAAGGCCAACCCACGCAAAAACCATGCATTTTTATTTTCCGGATCCAGCTCGATGGCTTTGTTACAATCGGAAATAACTCCTTCCATATCATCCGGGAAAAGGGTACCTGCACGGTTAATCAAAGCTCGCGAATCATCAGAATTTTGTTCAAGGTAAACATCCAAATCGTTTTTTGCTTCATTCGATTTCCCCAGAGCAAGATAAATCCGTGCACGGCTTAAATACAAATCCGATTTTTCTGTTTCTGAAATATTTTGAGACAGTTCGCCGAGCAACTCCTCAAAATTGGGTTTCGCCCAGAATCCCATGGTCATTTTTATGCGGCCATTACACATATCGTCAACCAAATCAAACGAAGCGTAAAAATTGGTAACATCCATTTTGTACCGTCCCGACTCAGGGCACATTTCACCCTTTTCATCGTTAAAAAAAATCGTATCGTTCCGCATTTCAAATTCCGAAACCACTTCAACGGTACCGTCAATTCCAAAATCCACATTAACGGTGCCGTCTTTCAAAAACTCAAAGCCAACCGGTCCCGATTGGGTCATGCGTACCCATTTGCCCCGTATAAATTCTTTTTCGATGCTTTGGAAATTATTTTCTGCACAAATATTTTTGCTTTCAGAAAACAATAGAATCAGCAGAAAAATCAGGATTGTTTTGATTTTCATCTTTTTGGTTTTAAGAAAATTATTTAAGGCTAAGTTATGAAACGAACATGAATTTTCATTCTTCAAATTCACAAAAAAGAAGAAATAAAATTCATCGGGAGTTATCCCATAGGGATTCCTTTGGAGCATCGAATACAAATGAAATAAACAATTTTTATGAGATGAAAATGAAGTGTTGTTTAACGGCTAAAGCCAATTTTAATTCCCCCAATTTTACCCCCGGCTTAACAGACTGTGTGAAAATAATATTTTTTTGCACCGTTGCTTCAGCCCGGTGGTTAAAAACACATAAGTAAAACTCAGGCTTCAGCCTTTAAGTTGCTGAAAATTAAAGGCTAAAGCCGTATTTCAGTCATAATGAAATCACCGGGTTAAAACCCGGTGCAAAAAATAATTACTTATCATCCTGTTTTTACACAACTTGTTAAGCCGGGGGCTATAAAACTCACTTCTGATAAGGCTTTAGCCGTTAATATTTTTTTTTAAAGGACAGTATTGAAAAAGTAATTTTAACCTTGTTTTTCGTTGATAATTTTAATAATCACTCTAATCCAAAGCTGTAATTCCCTGATTTCAGTTTCAAAACCACTTTCCCGTTTTTGCTTTCTGCAATTTCTATCAACTCATTTTTATCAAGCGGTTTCCCGCTTTCCCTAATTTTTCCTGCATCCAAAACCAACGTTGCTGTGCTGTTGGCCGGAATTTCAACAGTGTACTCCACACTTCTTCTCTGTTTTTTCCACGAAGAAACAATCGTTCCGTAAGGCCCTTCGTGGGTGGCTTCAAATTGTTCCAACCCCGGCACAAAATTGGGTTTCAAAATCACGTTTTTGAAGCCCGGCCGGGTTTCGTCAGGGAAAATGCCACCCAGCGCTTTGTAATACCAGGCGTTTATTTCGCCAAACATAATGTGGTTCATGGAAATGTCGCGCGAAGCATCCAGCGGCCAGTTTTCGTAGAAGGTGGTGGCGCCGTTCACAATCCACCAGCCCCACGATGGAAAAGTTTCCTGCGAAGCCACTTCATAAGCCAGCTCCGGATAACCGTTTTCGCTCAGGGCGTTCAAAATGGTTTTGGTGCCCAGCAGTCCCACATCGATGTGTTTGTTGTCGGCCTCCACCCGTTTAGCCAGGTTTTCGGCCACTTTTGAAATCAATTCGTCGGGAACCAGTCCCCAGTGTAATGCCACGCTCAGTTCGGTTTGCAAACCGCTTCCGTACATTCCGGCTTTCCGGTCAAGGTATTTTTCATTCACCGCTGTTTTAATTTTATCGGCCAGCGCTGTATATTTTTCAGCGTCTTTGGTTTTTCCAAGCAATTTTGCAGCTTTCGAAAGAATAGTGGCATCAACAAAATAGTAGGCAGATGAAGTAAATTCTTTTGGTGTAACCGACTTCACAGGCACCCAGTCGCCCAGGCCCCAGTCGGTAATTCCCGACGGATAATTTTCGTCGATGTAATCCACGTATCGTTTGATGTTGTCGTAATTCTGTTCAAGAATCCTGGAATCGCCGTAAAACAGGTAAATGTTCCATGGAATGATGGCGATGGTGCTGGTCCAGTCGGGACCGTTGGCCCAGTGGTAACCCCAGCCGCTGGTGGGAATAATTGCAGGAATTACGCCGTTGGGTTGTTGCTCGTCGCGATGGTCGTCCAGCCATTTTTCATACACGGTAATTCCCTCGTAGTTGTACAATCCGGTTTCAATGGCAATGTGCGCGTCGCCGGTCCAACCGTTCTTTTCACGCTGCGGACAGTCGGTTGGAAATCCAAACAAGTTGGAAAGATACGATGCATTGGCCGCTTCCCAGATTTTATTCAGCGTACTGTTCGATGAATGGATTTTCCCAACCGGCGGCACATCACTGTGCATAAAATAAGCCGTCAGATTATCTTTTGTCAATTCCAGCGGCTTGTCGGATGTTACCTCAACATATTGAAATCCTTTGTAGTTGAACCGCGGCATAAATTCATCCTCCCCGTTTCCGCTCAAGATAAAAATATCGGTCTGAAACGGGTCGGAATCATCGGTAGGCCGGTAATGCACATCGATGTTCGACATATCGGCACGGCCGGTGGAATCGAGCCGCTCCACGTGTTTTAACCGAATAGTGGTGCCTTCCGTACCTGAAACTTTCATTTTGGTTACTCCGGCCATATTCCTTCCGAAATCGAAAAGCCAGGTTCGTTCGCCTTGTTTTTTCATTTCCACGGCCGGAATTTCCGTTACATTCCGGATGGGATGCAGTGCCTGAGCCACAATGTTTTGCGATGGCGCTCCTGTGTTTGAAGCGTTTCGCCAGCCATCGGCCTCGAACCCGGGTTTGTCCCAGCCGGGTTGTTCCAAACGGGCATCGTAATGCTCGGCGGTGTAAATGCTGTTGAAAATCACCGGACTGTGTGCTGTTTGCCAGTCCTGACCTGTTGAAATTGTTTCCACCGAACCATCGGAATAGGTGATACGCAAATCCAAACAAAATTTGGGGCGGGCGCGCCACGGCGCCTGGTCGAAAAACCACACAGCAGTTGACTGGTGGTTGTACCAACCGTTGCCCAGCAACACGCCAACGGCATTTTCACCCTGCTGCAGATTTTCGGTTACATCGTAGGTAACGTAAAGGTTTCGGCGGTCGAAACGGGTATAAGTCGGGTCGAGCCGGTGGTCGCCAATGCGTTCTCCGTTAATGGAAAGCTCGTACAAACCAGCCACGGCAATGTAAACCCGCGCCAATGCTATTTTTTTGCCTGCACTGAATTCTTTTCTGAAATACGGCGCCGGTTTAACGTTGTAATCGTGTGTATCGGTAATCCACTTCCCTTTCCAGTTAGCCATGTCCATCATGCCGGTTTCAAAAAAAGACACTTCCGACCAGTCCGACCAATTGCCGTTTTCATCTTCCACCCGGACACTCCAGAAATAGCGGGTAAAAGGCTGTAATTCCGGCCCGTTGTAAATCGCTGGAATGACTGAAGAATTTACTGTGCCTGATTGCCAGATATTGCCTTTTCCAGAAGCCACTTCCTTTTCGTCGGTTCCTACAACCAACTGAAAAGCATTTTGCAGAAATCCCGGTTGTTCGGAATCTAGCTGCCAGGTAAACCGTGGTTGAGGTTCATCCAGGCCAATGGGATTTTGGAGATGTTCGCATTTAAGGTTTGTTACTTTCACTTGTGCTGAAACCTGAAAATTCAGAAATCCTGCTAAAAACAGAACGGATAAAAATAGTTTATTCATAACGGTAAATTATTTATCAACATAAATTTGATATGGCATACAACGGGACAACCCGAATTTTTCCATAATTACTGAAATTTTCAAGCGAAATTCTGATTCCATAAGAAGATTTTTTTTCCGCCAGAAATAGAGTAAGGCTTTGCATTTTACCGCTGCCACCTGATTTTACTTCAACAGGAATGATTTTACCATCTTGTTCGATCAGGTAATCTACTTCAGCACTGCTTCCTCTTTTTTCACGCTGCCAGTAATACAATTGTTTTTTCTCATGCTCATCGGAGTATTTAATCATTTCAACACCGGTAAAAGCTTCAGCAATACTCCCCTTGTTCAGCATATCAATATTACTGGCAATCAAAAGGTCTGAAAGTTTTAATCCCGCAATTTGTTGAAAAATTCCATTGTCGTGAAGCAGGACTTTGAACTTTTTGTAATTTATTCCAGCTCCCAATGGTAATCCCTGTCCGGATGTATGATATACTTTGTAAACCAATCCAGCCATTTCAAGCAATTCAAGAGCTTCTTTTGACTGAGCAGGATTTGACCCTGAACCTGCTTTAGAAAAAATAAACTTTCCACCTGCCTGTTTTACTACAGTTGTCATCATTTCGCGAAGCCGAATCATCGGAATACGACTTTTGTATTTCGAAAAATCATCATAGTATGATGTGGTAATGTCTGTAAGTACACGCTGCACTGCTTTTATATCGTTAACTTCGATTATATATTTCTGCACAGCTTCAGGCATTCCTCCAATAATCAGAAACTTCTTTAAATAATCTTTCAACCTTTCATGAAATACATCATTCACAGGTTTTTCAAAAGATGCTTCCTGTTTCATTTTTACAAGTTCATCCTGGTTATGTGCCATCAAAAACTCATCGAAAGACAAAGGATACATAAAAACAGAATGAATGCGGCCAACCCCCCAGGATGGCAAATCTTCCATGGCAAATTCCAATAAAGAGCCGGCAGCAATTACATGTAACTCAGGCATCGATTCATAAAAAAAACGCAGTGACTGAATGGCTTTCGGGCAACTCTGAATTTCATCGAAAAAAACCAGCGTTTCCCCTTCTTTTATGGGAACTCCGTAATAAACAGAAAGGTTGTTACAAATCCTGCCGGGGTCCAGGTTTTGATCGAAAAATTGATGTACATCTGTGTCTTTCTCAAAATTAACCTCCAAAAAATACCTGAATTCACTGGCTAATTTCCTTATGATATAGGTTTTTCCAACTTGCCTGGCACCTCTGAGAAGCAGTACTTTTCGGTTTGTTGTATTTTTCCATTTCAGTAAGCTATTAATAATGAGCCTTCTCATATATATTATTTAAAAAAATCAAGGCAAATTTAGCACAAAAATATCAAAAATTCAAGGCGAATTTACAACAAAAACATAAAAAAGTCAGGGAAAACTTAAGGTGTTTTTGTAGAAAAGTCAGGGCAAAATATCATTTAATGAAACAATTTATTAAGATTGGAATTTATTTTCAAGTCAATTTTTCCGATTAATCCAAGCATGTATTTTTTCCCGTCAAGTTGTTGTAATATATTACAACAATTAATACATTTGTACAGTGAAACGATTTGAAGTAACATATTTACCGGAAGCCATCGAATTTTTGGAAACCATAGATAAAAAGGCAGCAGAGAAGCTGATTTTTAATATTTCGAAATCGCAGGCGATTAATAATGTCAAGGTATTTAAAAAACTTAAAAACAGTAACATTTGGGAGTTTAGGGCTGAATACAGCAATAATGAATACAGGTTGTTTGCATTTTGGGATAAACGAAAAAACACCATGGTAGTTTGTACGCATGGAATTTTAAAGAAAACCCAAAAAACTCCAAAAAAGGAAGTTGAAAAGGCAGAAAGAATAAGAAAACAATATTTAGGATTAGGATAATGAAAACAGTATCGCACGAAGATGTAATGAACCGGTTCATAGGAGAACCAGGAACAGAAAACCGCATTCGATTTGAAAATGAATTGAAGGCCGAAATACTGGCACACCAATTTAAAAAATTGCGGAAAAAGAAACATTTAACCCAAAGTCAGCTTGCTGAAAAGACAGGTATGGAAAAAGGGCAAATATCAAAAATTGAAAACGGAAAATTTAACCTCACGTTAGCTACTATTAATAAAATAGCATCGGCATTGGGCGCAAAAGTGAATTTTGATTTACAGCCGATTTAACGCTTACTTCCAACTATACACCAACAACAGAAAACTATTCTACCCTGAACCGATAGTTGCCCGAACCGATTTTCACAACCAACCGGTCATTTACTCTTGTTACATCTTGAATTCCGGAAACACTTTCCACAAAAGAATTGTTCTCCCAAATCTTTTCATTTCCTTCAAAAACCATTACGTTTTCAATATCTAAAAGCGGCAAAACAATCGTTGCGGTGGTATTAGCAGGAATTGTAATCTCATGGGCAAAAGCACCGCCGGCTTCTTTTTTCCAGTTTGAAACCACTTTTCCCGAAACCGTTTCCAACGAGGCATTTACAAAATCCAGTTCCTGCGGAACATGCGGTTCGATGTGGATTTGCCGGTAGGCTTTGGCGGTTTTTCCTTCCATGGGCGACTGAATACCAGCCAGAAACTTGTAAAAATATTCGGTAATGGATCCAAACATCTGGTGATTGTGCGAATTTTCGCCCGACCATTTTTCAAGTAACGTGGTGGAGTTATTTTCAATCCAGTAGCCAAAGCTGGGCCAGGTGGTTTGAGTGGCTACGCTGTAAGCCAACTCGTTTTCACCTCCCTGAACCAGCACCGGCCACAAATATTTGGTGCCGATGATTCCGGTGTTCAGGTGGTCGTCGCGCATTTTTATATCATCCACAATGGTTTGAAAAACTTTTTCCCGATAACCATTCGGCACCACATCGCCGATAAGCGCAAGCAACTGGTAAGTCTGGTAAGTTTCTTCTGTTCCATACAAAGCCGTTTCCGGGTTGAAAAACTTCCGGTTAAAGTTTTGTTTAATTGTATCAGACAATTCCCTGAAAGATTTTGCATCCGCTGCATAACCCAATTCTTCAGCAATTTTGGAAA
>JAHYIT010000236.1 GCA_019429205.1 Mariniphaga sp.
TTTACACCGGCGCTTTAGCCCGGTGATTAACCTTTTCGGAGTCTTTTCCGGCTTTAGCATTTAAATCTCTTAATGGCTAAAGCCCTTTTGTTTTTGATATCTCTGTTCACCGGGCTGAAGCCACGGTATAAAAGATCCGTTTTTCCGAAAGCGAATAGAAATATGGAATTTGTCGTACACCCCTTTCTTCGGTTTCATTTGTTATCTTTGCAAACCGGGTAAGGAAAATTTTAAAAATACACATGGAAAAAATCTGGACATTAAAAAAGCAGGGCGATCCGAACGAAATAAAACACCTGTCGGCAGCGCTAAACGTAAATATGACCATAGCGCGGTTGTTGGTGCAGCGGGGGATTACCACCTTTAACGAGGCCAAGGCTTTTTTCCGTCCGCGGCTGAGCGATCTGCACGATCCGTTCCTGATGAAAGACATGGATAAAGCGGTTGCCCGTTTGGAACTTGCCATCAACAATCAGGAGAAGGTGCTGGTGTATGGTGACTACGACGTGGATGGCACCACTTCTGTTGCACTGATGTACACTTTTTTGAAACCACGGCTGAATCACATTGAATATTATATTCCCGACCGATACAGTGAAGGGTACGGCATCTCCCCAAAAAGTATCGATTATGCGGCTGAAAAAGGATTTTCGCTGATAATTGCCCTCGATTGCGGAATTAAAGCTGTTGATAAAATTGCCGATGCCCGGGAGCGCGGCCTCGATTTTGTAATCTGCGACCATCATAACCCCGATGATGAAGTACCGCCGGCCGTTGCCGTGCTCGACCCCAAACAGTCCGACTGCAATTATCCATACAAAGAGCTTTCAGGGTGTGGTGTAGGATTTAAACTTTTACAGGCCTACTGCCAGAAGAATAACATTGAACTCGAGGAAATTTACGACCTGCTCGATATGGTCGTAGTGAGCATCGCTTCCGATATTGTTCCAATTACCGGAGAAAACAGGGTGCTGGCTTATTACGGTTTGAAAAAGCTTAACTCCAACCCGGGAATGGGTTTGCAAACCATTATCAATCTGGCTGGTATTAACGGAAACGACATAACCATCAGCGATATCGTATTTAAAATCGGCCCGCGGCTGAATGCCTCCGGACGAATTGAACACGGAAAAAAATCGGTACAGATTCTTGTATCCATTGATGAAGATAAATCGGACATTTTGGGTGAAGAAATCGATTCATTCAACGAAATCAGAAAAACACTGGACCGCGACATTACCCAGGATGCGCTTGACATGATTGAAAACGACCCTGTAATGAAAGCCATGAACAGCACAGTGCTGTACAACCGCGACTGGCACAAGGGAGTGGTGGGAATTGTTGCATCGCGCGTAACCGAACAATATTACCGCCCCACCATTATTTTAACCGAATCGAATGGGCTGGCAACCGGCTCCGCACGTTCTGTAAAGGATTTCGATTTGTACGAGGCCATTGGGAAATGCAGCGATTTGCTGGAATCGTATGGCGGACACATGTATGCTGCCGGACTCACCCTGAAAATTGAAAATGTTCCTGAATTCAGGCAAAGATTTGAAGAAATAGTGACCAGCCAGTTAACCGACCTTTCACAGGCACAGGCTGTTGATGTTGATGCAAAAATTACGCTGAGTGAAATTACACCAAGATTTTACCGCATATTGAAACAATTTGCCCCTTTTGGCCCGCACAACATGACCCCGGTTTTTGTTACCGAAGATGTTTTTGACGCCGGCACCAGCCGGCTGGTGGGCAAAAACCAGGAACACCTGAAACTCGATTTGGTTGAACCCGATGTCAACTCCGGAATATTTCCCGGGATTGCATTCAACCAGTCCGATAAATTCGATTTAATAACTTCAGGATTACCTTTTGATGTGTGCTATTCGATTGCCGAAAATGATTACCGCGGAAAAACCAGCCTGCAGCTTTTCATTCGCGACATTAAAAAGCGGGATATTTTTTAGCACGGAAAATCTTTCAGGTTTTTTAATGCCGACACAACGTGTGCACCGGTTTTAATGATCCTTTCTTTCGACTGATGACCGTCGGCCACCAGAATGCAGCGAATTCCCAGTTCCTGCGCCACCTCAAAATCATGGATGGTATCACCCACTATCAATGCGTTTTCTTTTTCAATTTTAAATTGACTGATGAGTTTCTGACCGCGATCCACTTTTGACACGGCAAAATGGTCGCCCAAACCGGCAACCGCTTCAAAAAAATGAAAAATGCCGTTGTGCTTCAACGTTTTTTCCAGCATATCCTGGTGCATGGCCGAAAGCACAAACTGCCTCATTTCTTTTTCTTTGAAGAAATTAAGTATATCTAAAGCTCCGGGCTGAAGCGTGCATTTTTCCACCTGACTTTCATACAGTTCGATGAATTCAATTGCCGGCACCTCAAACTCTTCCCTGGCAAAATCAAACCCGATGGCTTCGTAATAATCCCGAACAGGGAATGAAAATATCGCTTTGTATTTTTGGGTATCCAACTGAGGAAGATTTCGTTTTTCGAGCAAAACATTTATGGAAGAAACACAAAGCTGGAGGTCGTTGATTAAGGTTCCGTTCCAGTCCCAGATAATTGTATGACCCGCCATCACAAATCCACTACTTTCATTTTGTTGATTACCGGGTTGGCGTACATTTTCAAAAACCTTTCCTGAATATCAGTAATGGGAAAGTCAATAAAAATCATAGCCTGCTCGAGCATTGTTTTGAAAACTTTCTTTTCGTGCGAAGTGTATTTGTGTTTGAATTTTGGCTCGTGCATCAGCATATCGTAAGCAATAAAGTTGTTTGGCCACAGTTTAAAATTGGCATAAATCTGGTTGTCAACCAATGCTGCCAACTCTTTAATTTGCAGGTTTTGTTGCTCTTTGGATTTTACCTCGTCGAAATTCACTTCAATGGGCTGCCCAAACGAGAAACGCATTCTGCCCTTCGGATTGAACATTCCCATCGACATGCTTTTCAAATCGTCTTTGTCGGTTTTCTTTTGGCCGTAATGTTGTTTTTTAATGAGTTCCTTCATTTTTGCCAAACCGCAGGGTTCAATTTCATAGGAAATGGAAACCGGAACAATATTCAATTCATTGAAACCTTCAGTGAAAGTTTTTGAATTGCTCATATTCAGCATTTTCAGCACACTTTCCTGGGTTTTATCTAACCCGTCTTTTGTACGGCCTTCGCGCTGGGCAATCCAAACCGAAAGGTTATCTTCGGTAACGGATTTCCGTATAAACGCTGAAACTTTTTGCGAAGCTTCCAACAGCTCGCGGGGAGGCAGGTTCCGTTTAATGATGAAAGCACGGTTCAGTCGCACGGCGTGTTCAATCCATTCATATAACAAGAGGTTATTTCCAATGGCTATTTGGGTTGTGTTCATGCCTTTGTCAAACATAAGCATATTCAGAAAAGCGGCATCCAGAACAATATCCCGATGGTTGGAAATAAACAGGTAGGGTTTGGTTTTGTCTAAATTTTCAAGTCCGGTGCTTTGGAGCCCGTCCGAAGTTTTGTTGATTATCCAGCGTAGCAAATCGTAAACGAATGTCCCTTGCAATTGTTTGATTTTGCGAATCATCCGTAACTGAAGTTTCACCATTTCCACTTTGGGGCGCACTTTAAACAAATGCATCAATACCTTGTCGAAGGCCGGATCTTTCACCATCAATCTGATTTTCTCCTTCACCTCCTTGTCAGTGTACGGGCGAATGTCGTCGAAATTATACTCCATGTAGCTGTTCTTTTTGCGACAACAAAGTAACGAATTCGGATTTACATTTTCAACCTCAACTGAAATTTAACTTCAGTTTTTTGATTTCCAGCAATTTCGTTGTAGCCCGAACTGATGGATTCCGCACCTTTTTGCAACGTATCGGACAGTTTAAACCAGATTTCAGCTTTTTCGCTGATTTTGTATTTTAAATTGAGGTAAGTACGAAAACCTTTCCCGAAAAATGCCGGAACGGCAAATGTATAGAGCAGGTCATTTTCGTAAGCGTAAATGCGGGAATTATAACTTTCGGTATTAAAATATGCAAGTCGGACTGCCAGATTCAGCGGAATTTTTGCAGGTGAAAACTGCATATCCTGAAAAACCATCCAGCCATTTTCTGATTCCAGCCTTTTATAAAAAACATGTTCAAGCCTGGTTTTCAGTGTAAATATATCTGACGGATTGTATTGAAAATGCAACCGCGATTTTCTAAACTGTTCCGGGTGGTCTTCGTATTTTTCCTCCACCCTGAATTTTTTATCCTTTTCTTCATTTTTATAGCGAAGATAGAA
>JAHYIT010000237.1 GCA_019429205.1 Mariniphaga sp.
CTGGTAGCATATCAATATTATTTCATTTTTTAGAAATAGTATCAAATTCCTCCCAATTCCCAAAAATTTCTTCAACGGCTTTGGTGCGAAAATCAAAAATTTCTTTCAGCTTGTTTTTGATTAGGAGCGCATTTGCAATGGAACCAAGCACTCCAAACGGAGGTTTATAGGAAACAATGTCGGTCATTAGCACACCGCCCGGAATGGATTCGATTTTATGCTCGTGGTGCCATAATGAGTAGGGACCAACACGCTGTTCATCTACAAAATATTCACCTTCTTCTACGTGTGTAATTTCAGTAACCCAGGTGGTTTTAATCCCCAAAACCGGGCTCACTTTGTAACTGATAATCATTCCCGGGTACATTTTATCCGGTAGATTTTTACTCGTAATGTCAAATCCCATGTAACCCGGGGTGATTTTTTTGAGGTTGGCCGGCGATGACATAAAATCCCAGACTTTTTCCCTAGTTGCCGGAATTTTTTGTGTTTTGTGCAATTGATAAAATCCCATTATTTATTGTGCTAATTTTTTAATCATACCGTTAAAAATCATTCCGTGAAAAGGCTTAACAGCGTTCCAGTATATTCTTCCCCACAGACCTAACGGACGAAATGTGGCCGTTTGTAACAATTCACCGTTTTCAATTTTAAACTCGAGCCAGGCCTCGCCCGGAAGCTTCATTTCAGCATAAAGCAGCAACCGTTTTTCTGATCGGTTGGCATAAATTACCCGCCAGAAATCGAGCGTTTCACCTGTGGTAATTTCTTTCGGATTCTTCCGGCCTCTTCGCAACCCAACTCCGCCTGCCAGTTTATCTGTAAAACCACGCAACCTCCAAAGTGCATTGGCATAATACCAACCGCTTTCGCCGCCAATCGACCAGATTCTGGTTAAAGTTTTACTCTCATCCTGTACATTTATTTTTCGTTTGTCCTGGTAACAACCGAAAACCGGAACTTCAATCAGTTGCGAAATTCCCTTTACCAAATTTCCTGTCGAAAGTGCGTCGGTCCAGCTTGAAATGACTTCCTGCTGGGCAATCTGGTCGAACGCTATACGCACCGCTTCTTCATAAGTAAGTAAATTTATGCCCAGCTTTTGGTGCAAATCATTTTTGCGTGCAATCACCTCCACTTTCATGCTGTTTACCAGGTTTACGGCCAGTTTGTATGAGGTTGATGTTACAAAATAGAGCCAGTAAGATGAAAGTTTGGGTGTCATTACCGGAACAGAAATGATGGTGCGTTCCAGTTTTCTAACCTTAGCAAATTGAAGCAGCATCTCCTTGTAGTTGAGTATTTCGGGGCCGCCAATATCGAAACTATGATTGTACGTTTGTTCGTTCAGTAACACTCCGGTAAGAAATTCTATAACGTTGCGGATGGCAATGGGTTGCGACTTGGTCTTAAGCCATTTGGGTGCAATCATTACGGGGAGTTTTTCCACGAGGTCGCGAATGATTTCGAAAGAAGCACTGCCCGATCCAACAATAATTCCTGCACGCAGGGTAGTCAGATTATACGGTCCCGATGCCAGAATTTCTTCAACCCGTTTTCTGGAGCTAAGGTGCTTTGAGAGCTTTTCCTCGTTTATAATTCCACTTAGGTAAACCACTTGTTTAACTTGTGTTTGCTGCAAGCGGTTTTTAAAGTTTTCTGCTGCAGTGGCTTCCAGTTTTTCGAAATCGCCGGTTGAAGCCGACATGGAGTGAATAAGAAAATAAGCTGCATCCATGTCATCCGGAATTTCGGTCAATGTTTCTTTATTCAGAAAATCGACCTCAATAATTCTGAGGTTTTCCGAATTATAGGCTGAAACATCGAATCGCTGCCGGTCGCGGACACAGCATACCACTTCGTATCCTTTTTCCAGCAAAACAGGAAGAAGCCTTTTTCCAATATATCCGGTTGCTCCGGTTAGCAGAATCTTTTTCATATCCCTTTTAATTTTGATATTCCTCCGTCAATATGCAAAATTTGTCCGGTAATCCAGGAAGATTTTTCTGATAAAAGAAACTCAGCTGCGTTTGCCATGTCAACAGCAGTTCCAATACGTTTCAGCGGATGCCGCAATGCGTTGGCTTCTCTTTTTTCAGAGGTGTTGATAAGGCGTTCAGCGAGAGGCGTATCTGTCAGTGAAGGAGCAATTCCGTTTATCCGGACCGTTGGAGCAAACTCTGCAGCCAGCGAACGTACAAGTCCTTCCAAAGCTCCTTTTGAGGTTGCAACAAGCGAATGAAAATTGAAGCCGGTTTGTACAGCAACAGTTGAAAAAAGAACAACCGAAGCATCAAGCGATTTTTTGAGTCGCGGCAATACAGCCTGAATAGTTTTTACAGCGCCCACAACCTGCAAATTGAAATCTTCTAAAAATTCTTCATGTATTATCCTGTGAAATGGTTTTAACAGAATACTTCCCGGACAGTAAACCAATCCGTCGATAACTTCCGGTAAATAGTCAAAACTCAGGTTATCCCGGGTTGCATCCAGCGGTTGGTATTCAATTCCATCAACTGAATTTTTTACTTCATTTTTAAAGTAGGTTGCAAAAACCCTGTTACCTGACTGATTCAGATTTTCTGCAAGCTTTTTTCCGATTCTTGATGAACCTCCAATAATTAAGTAGTTCGCCATTGTGTTTTTTTTGTTTAAAAATATCTTTTATAAAGTTAAACAAAAATGAATGAAAAAAGTTTGTTGCCGTTACGTTCTTTAGTTTATCGGAATGGTGAATGTCATTTGATAACCCGATATTTCGGGAATAAAATTGAAACTCATATGCTGAATAAAACTCATTCTGTGTTCGTGCTGTATTTTCCACATTACCATGTCGAACACGAACAAAAAGCCTCCCTGAAGTATAACTGAATTTCCGTATCCTTTCAGCAAATCATGCCGGTTGGGTTTTTGAGTGGTCAGGTGTTTTAGCAGAAATCCGGTGCCAACATAAAAAATATCGAGTCCGGCGTTTATCAGATAAAAATTTTCCGTTTTCGTGTGTTTTTCCAGCATTTGTAAAGAGGATAAACCAGTTAGGTCAGTATTTAAATTGCTGTAAAGCGCAAAACCTGCAATGGAAAGGTTCACCGTGTTCCAAAAGAAGTTCATCTGGTGAAAGTATTTGGTTTGTCCGGTTGTTTGCGACCATCCGTAACCGCCGGCAACCATATTGGCCACTGCCCATGAGCCGAGAATATACATGCCGGTGTTGTTGGTTTTCTGGCTTTTTTCATAAAAAGAATCAAAATTAGACTGGGCTAAAGCATTGAAAATAAATATAACAGCAAATATTCCCGACAAAATCCATTTTTTCATGACGCACGTTTTATTGATGCATGAAACAGAATTTATTACTGTATGTTCAGGTAAAATTCCGGAAAATCAGAATTTACTTTTTAACTCAATATCTTTCGAAAACAGCATGGCGGTTTCAATAAGCGCCAAATGGGAATAGGCCTGCGGAAAGTTGCCCAGAAGTCTTTTCGATTCAAAGTCGATATCTTCGCTGAATAGCCCCACATGATTGCTGTATGTCAGCAGTTTGTCGAAGAGTTCACGCGCCTGGTTTCTTTCACCAATTTTATTCAGTGCCTGGATGAGCCAGAAGGTGCAAATTGTAAACGATGATGTGGGAAGCCCGAAATCGTCGCGGTTTTTGTAGCGGTACATCAACCCGTTCCGGCTGAGTTCTTTTTGAGTAGCTTTTACTGTGCTGATGTACCGGTAGTCGGTAGCATCGATAAATCCAAACGCTTCCATAAGAAGGTTAGAGGCATCGAGGTCTTTTGAGCCATAAGCTTGAGTAAAAGCCTGGATTTCTTCATTCCACCCATATTTCATAATGTCTTTGGAAATGGTATCACGAAGTTTTCCCCATTTTTCTACATAATGTTGATTTTTAATAAGCTCTGCAACCTTAATAGCCCGATCGATGGCTACCCAGCAAAGCAGTTTTGAAAAAACAAAATGTCTCTGGTCGGTGCGAATTTCCCATATTCCGCGGTCGGGTTTCCTCCAGTTTTTGCGCACAATACGCACAATGCTTCGTGTGATGGTCCACAATTCTTCGCTGTTTTGCAGTGAAACCTCAAAAAGGGAGAATTGCTGATATATAACATCCATCAGAATGCCGTAAATATCGTGTTGTTTTTGTTTGTAGGCAGCATTTCCAATTCGCACCGGGGCACTATCTTCATATCCCGAAAGATGCGTAAGTA
>JAHYIT010000039.1 GCA_019429205.1 Mariniphaga sp.
TGAAATGGCCATGTAGATTACTGTTCCTTTCGGGTTTTTTTGTTTTTATCGTACCAAAGTGGAATTGAAATATTTATGCTGAGCTTTTTGCGGGTTCAGCGGCTAGTTTTTATCGTACCAAAGTGGAATTGAAATCAATGTATCATTACCACCTATCAAATACGGTTTAGTTTTTATCGTACCAAAGTGGAATTGAAATTTCGAATTATCCCGATAGCCGAAAACTCAGGCCAGGTTTTTATCGTACCAAAGTGGAATTGAAATCAATGTATCATTACCACCTATCAAATACGGTTTAGTTTTTATCGTACCAAAGTGGAATTGAAATATCATTTTGCAGGTACCAGTTAATAGCCTGCTTTGTTTTTATCGTACCAAAGTGGAATTAACACAAACTTAAAAACGAGCACTGTTCCAAATAATGAATTTTTAGAAGAAACTGTTCAACTCACTTTATGTATTCTTGAATAAAATTGGCAATAAATTGTTCTTTGATTCAATGAATAACTTTATTTTTGACCTGAATATAATCAAACAACATGAAAAACTACATCCGGCAACTAATTGAAGACCTGCTTGCAGTAGCCAAAAATCCACCCAAACCAACCTGGATTGAACCACCACCCCACCTGGAAAATGATGCAATTATCGCCGAACTCGCGTTGGTTCCGTTTAAAACCATTGAAGAACTGACCGGAATAAAACAGGAAGTGTTTCCGGAAATGGACCAATTGCAAATTTTAACGCATTCATCAAAAATTCCAGTAACAATAATGATTGGTTTATTTTCAAAATGGATTATATAAAAGATCGTGTAAGATATACCATTTACAAAGAACTGAACAAAAACCATGAACCTATCGACGACAGCGAAATACCCTTTTAAAAATCCAGCGCGACGAAGAAGATTTTAAATGCGGGATGTTCGAAAAAAATTAAAAACCAAGTTATGACAAAAAAGAAAAAAGGAAAAGTAGTACAAATGTTGACCCCCGAAAACTACATCAGGCAAAAGGCACGTTTCTTGCCCCTGTTTGAATGTTTTATCAACAGCGACTGGGAAGAAAACGGAATGGCCAGTATAACCGTTGCCCGGAAACATTCCAACGGCAACATCACCATGGGTATGTACCTCACCGACCTGAAATGCCTCGGCGTTAAAGATGCCTATTATTTTTTCAATATCAGCGAACGCGAATACAGGGATATCCTAAAGGATATGGAAGAGCAAATGGATATTGAAACTGTTTCATATACCCTGGCACACAATATTATTTTCGCAGGAATTGAATTTGCCGATGATTATGGGTTTAAGCCCCATAAAGATTTTACCTCGGTGGCACAATATATTCTGGAAGAAGATAACGAGGATGTGGAATTGATAGAAATTGAATGTGGTGAAAATGGAAAACCGGTGTATATCCGCGGTCCGCTTGAAAACGATGCACGGGCAAACAAAATTATTGCGCAGCTTGAACGTGAAGCAGGTCCCGGTAACTATGATGTTATCTGGCAAACCGAGGAAGATTTTAGTGAAGACGTTTGGGATGAAGAAAACGAGGAAGATGAAGATGAGGTGAAAGATGAGGAATGGGACAAGTTGGAAAATAAATTCAAAGACTTTCCAATTGAAGAAAAAATAGATTTGATAAGCGACATGGTAAAACATTTAACAGGTCTTGCACCAAATGAAATGAATGAACTCGATTACCTAATCAATTCAACTGTTTTTAGTTATGTGGATTTCGATTTGTCAGACAACCTTTACAACGAGCTTACCGACAAACTGAATGAGCTTGAAATTACTGAAGAATTTACGGATGAAATACTGGGCATTGATCCGGATTCAACCATAGACCGGAATAAGTGGGAAAAAAAGTTTTCGAAACTTTACAAACAGGTCATTGTAAAACCCAAATCTGCAAAAAAAGAAGTAAATAAACTTCTGAAGTCAATGCCCGGTAACCCTGCCCTTGCATACCTTGATCTACTTCTAATACAGGGACAAAATGACCCGCTTTATGAAGAAAAATTAGTCAGCTACCACAAACAATTCCCTGACTATCCGCTCATAAAAATATTTTGGAACACCTTACACTGGTTTACTAATCCGCAAACCGATCCCCTCGTTATATTCAAAAATAGCCATAAAACGTTTTTTACAGATAAAGAAAAACTGCATCGGATAGAATTATTCCATTATCTGTTTTTTCTGTATGCGACAGCCACGAAATTTGCTAATATTACACTGCTGGACGTTGTGGACATGATAAATGATGAATTTGATTTTTGGATGGAAGACCATTTTACCCTTAGAGAAATGATTAAAATGTCGAAATTAAATTTCGTTCTCTCGTTAAATGAAGAGGAAAATTCTGCCCCATTAATAAAAACGGGTGAAGAAGCTCAAACCTATCAGTTTAAAATTCAGATTAATGGAATCACCCATCCTCCGGTGTGGCGCAGGATAGCGGTTCCATCCAACTATAGCTTTTACGATTTTCACCGGATAATTCAGGAAGCTTTTGGCTGGTGGAGTTCCCATTTTTTTCAGTTTTCAAAAAACGGATTTGGTTCCGGTCAGGTGATTACGGAAATTTACGAAGACGTTGATGCGGATTTCGAAGAGCAAATTGATGCGAAGGAAATATATCTTTCCGATGTTTTTGACAAGGAAAAACAGAAATTCGTTTATATCTATGATTTTGGCGATAGCTGGGAACACACCATTACGCTCGAAAAAATTCTGCCTGAAAAAACAATTACTCCTGAATTGCTGGCAGGTAAGGGACAATGCCCTCCGGAAGATTGCGGAGGCGTTTGGGGTTACGAAAACTTTAAGGAAATAATGGTCGATAAAAAACATCCAGAATACGAAGAATACGCAGAATGGGTCGGGCTGGGAAACGATGAGGAATGGAACCCGGCCCAATTCGACCTGGAAAAAAAACAAGTTATACTCAGGGAAATGTTTAGAACAAAATAAATTATGGAAGGGTATATTGCCCAACTAAAAGAAGTTTAAAAATTATAAATCAATACAATGAAATCTTTACATTTATTAATGTTTATTACAACCATAGTAATAAGCGAAAATTGCTTTTCCCAACCGGTAACAATTAAAATTTACCCTGAAATTGAACAGCAAAAAATTGTATCCATGGGCGGAAATTACTGCCAGGCAAATTACACAGACAACGCCTGGGATGCAGTTGGCGAGGTTACACTCAGGGAATTCAAACCCAGCCATGTGCGTCTGGCTCTGCCATTGCAGTTTCGCGGTCAGGATTATGAAACTTACAAAGGCGGAAGAATAAATGAACAGCCGGTAATTGTAACTTTGCACGAAACTATGAAACGAATGAAAGACGAGTTTGGCGTTTCCAGTTTTACCATTTCCGTTTGGCGGGTAGCTGATGAACTGGTGGAAAACCCGGAACGTGATAACAAGCGCCGGATAAAATACGACAAATACGATGAGGTAATCGACATGATTATGCCCTTCGCTTTGCAAAAATTTCGCACCGGATGTTGAAATACGCCAATGTAGCGGTTTCGCAATACTGGACATGGCAAAACAACTATTCCATTATGTCAGCCGATACCGAAACAATGTATCCGTCGTACTATGTTACCAAACACCAGGTGGATTATCTGAACTCAGGCACCCAAATTGTTCATTCCACATGCACCGATCCTGAAATTCTGTCCATTGCCGGAATTCATCCCAACGGAAAAAAAGTGATTCAGATAATCAATACAAAAAATAACCCGGCAGAGATTGAAATCGAGGGGTTTGAAAATCCGAAAAAAATTGTTTCTACAACTGAAAACAATCTTTGGAAAGAAAAACCGGCACAAAAACAGATTATCATGCTTGATGCAGAATCCGTTAATACTCTGATTTTTTAATAATCTTTTCCAACCGGCTGGTGCCATCTGAAAAAATCAGTTTTAAAATATAAAGCCCTTCCGGATATCCTGAAAAATTCAGAACCGTTTTAGAGAAGGTGTTCCCGGATACAGGATTTATTTTAGAGCCTGTTAAACTAAAAATTTCTACCATTTCGATTTCACCGGAAGAATTAATTTCAAGAAAATCGCTTACCGGATTTGGGAAAACAGAGAAAAATCCCTTGTCTTTTTGCAATGAATTAAACCCGGTTGGCGGAGAGGATTGCACCGTAACAGTTTCAGATTTTGCTGAAAATCCGCTTTTATCTATCACTTTGGCAGAGAGTTTCACTATTCCGTAAGCCGGTTTTTCCCAGGTAAACGAATAGGGAGGTTCATTGCTTTGGCCAATTTTGTGCCAGTCGTTGTAAAACTCCACCCATGCTATATCTTCAGAACCGTTAGGATCATTCACTTCCACAGTAACCGTAAGCGTTCCCTTGTTTTCACTGTCATTTTCAGGAGAAGTAATTTTCACCGATGGCCTTTTATTTGGCTGGTAACTGCCGTCCGGTTCGTCACACAAATAACCGTAAACCACTGCCGAAAGAACCGTGTTTTGATGAATGGTAAACTCGGCATTTACTGGTGTGGTGTAATTATTGAACCATCGTTCATGTCCAGGCCAGTTTTCAATTCCTTCGGGGAAAAGCGTTTTATAAGGCCAGCTTAAATCCCAAGGCCCAATGGTTGAACCACCCGGCTGATCGCGCCATGGTCCGTATGGCGTAATTCCCGGTATAATTTCGCCGGTGTCGCTGTACCAGGAGTCGAGGTGCATTACACGTTCCGGATAACGCACGCCAACATGTGTTATCCATGTCATATTTAATGGATTGCACCCCAAAAAATAATCGGCAGTGGTGAAAATCCCTGCCAGGTAATCTTCGGTTTTTGAGGGGGCTGCTTCTTTAGAAACAAAATGCCCCATCATCATTTCGAAAACGCGGGGTGTGGTTCCCTGCCCTATTAACATCGGCAGCCAGATGTTTCCTCCATACCGGCAGGCACGTTGTTCAATACTTGTAAATTTCTGATCAGCAGTGGCAAGGATGATTTCATTTAATTTGTTTTTCAGGGTGGTATTCGGCCAGTTTTGTTCATTTCCGGCGACCATGGAATAAGCTCCCCATTTGGTATCTTCGTTTAACACTGAATTGGCGCTCAACGTGTTCAGTTTCTTTTCCACAAGTTCCAGGTAGCTGCTGTCGCCTGTTATACGGTAAAGCCCGGCCGCAGCATAAAATTTAAAATCAGACAAATCGTAATTATGCCGTTCTGCGGGACTATCATCATTGGGCAATGTATTGTTTTGCGCCCAGTTAAACGCTTCTTCGGCTTCTGTTTGCCAGTTTATTTCCTCCGGATCGGTTACACCGAGCTTGTTTAAAACCAATGCATAATGAGCAGCCAGTCCTGCATAGAAATAAGTTGTAAACGGGTCTTCGCCAGAGATAATCCATTTCCCGTTATCTTCAAACGAGGGCGTTCCTTCAGAGGCGTGTCCGTACCAGTCCGGGGCAACCCTTGAACCCACACCGCCGGTACCGTAATTTTTGTCTGTTATTTCATGCCGGGTCCGGTGTAAAAACCGAACCAGCCAGCGGGCCTCATCCAGAATATCAGGAATTTGATTTTCGCCTTCCGGCAAATTCAATTCGCCATCTGCAAACTTTTCCGGGGCAATTTCCCAGGTCAGCATTAGCATTACCGGAATTTTCAGATGCGAAAAGTAACCGTCCCAGTCGCCGGCATCCTGGTACCAGCCCCAGGTGTCGATTGGTCCTTTTATTCCGGCTTCAATGGCAGTTAAATCGGAAGCCGAATGATTGAGGTCGTTCCAGTCGAACTGGCGGGACGAGGTATAAAACAGTCTTCCTGCAAAGCCGGGTGTTTCCAGCGGATTATGAGGCGCAGGTCGGGTGAATTCGGTATAAGGTTCCTCCAAACTGATTCCTGAACGATTATGATACAAGCCCCGAACGGAATTATAAAAAGAATGCCGGTAAATGTCGCGTTCAATTTTGAAAGAAAAAGAACGACCAATGCCTTCCACTGCCAGGTAATATTCGCCAGGAGTATTAAATGTTGAAAAATCACATTCATACACGTCGGCTCCCAGGAAATTCTTTTCGGGTGTATCGTTTGGCTGAAGGGTTTCAATATTGTTTTTGCTTTTACGAAAATTCAGTGTTCCTGAAAAAACTTTTTCAAGAGAATTGACATCAATAAGGTGAAAAGCATTTCCAGCGTAAGCCGAAAAATCAACTCCGCCCCCGCTTCCGGCCCAGTGATAAACGTATCCGAATTTTTGCGGAGCCCAGGGATCATAGCCAATCAAATTTACATGAATGGCTTCTGTTCTGTTTTTTTCAAGAGTGAAGTCCAATTCCCACTCAGAACCGTTTCCGGCAACATCTCCGGTTGAAATGGTATAAGTTTTACCTGCTTCCAATGGTTCAGGCAAGTGTATATAAAGCCAGTGTTCTTTTGCATGATCAGGCGAAGAATTTACACAGCCAGTGGTTTGAGACCACCCCTGACAAAGCCATGTAAACTCGGTTCCTTTGGATTTTCTTTCAATTTTTGAAGGATTTTGTGCCTCTGAATAAAATCCTGCGGTTGACTTAATAGAATAATTTTCTGTTTTCACCGCTTTAGTAATATCAAGGGGTTGGTGAACTACCCTGTCTTTTTGCCTTGGCTCACCTCTTTTGTGATATTCCACATAACCATCGTCGAATTGAAGAACAATAACCTGACTGTTCAGCGCAAAAACATCGGTTATATCAGATGTTTTTCCCGGCAGCCAGAAAATAATAAATATTAAAGTTGCCCGAATTCGATAATTAAAATTTAGTTTGAACATCGTTTTATTGTTTGAAAAAAAAGAAAGACAGGTAGTATATCCACCTGTCAATCTTAAAAGAACTAATTGGTTTAGACAATCTTACTCTCAGTTATTCGTCAAAATAATTAATATACCAGTTTCTTTCGTCCATCAACAAATTATAAATTTGTTCCCGTTGTCCGGAAGGGTATTTTGCTGAAACTCTTTCAGCCAGGAACGCTGGATCATTTCTTCTCTTTGCAACGCGCATCAGGTCGTAAAAACGTTCGCCTTCAAATGCAAGCTCGCGCGCCTTTTCCTCCATCACTTTTTCTTCAAGAAGTTCCTGAAGGCCAAGAAAATTACCTGTTAAGTCAATGTAATCAACCACCTCGTTTGTAAACGGATCGTGAACATAGTTTATATTTCCAACTCTGATACCATCTGTTGCTCCACCAAAACCAACACGGCCTCTTACTCCAAGTTGTTCCCGGTTGCCGGCAGCCGAGTAGTTTGCTCCGTTATTGACAATGTTCACTGCATTTGAAGTAAATGTTAAAATAATTCCATTCCTGTCGAAAGCCCAATAGGTATATACTTCAGCCAACAAAAGGTGAATTCCTGCTGCCCTGTAAACGATATAGTTGGGGTCCATATCGTAAACCTCTTTATTCCAGGAATATTTCCAAACAACAGTATCGGCGCCTTCCGTAATCAAACTGGCTGTTCTTAAATCGTTTTCCGATTTTAGGTATAACATTCCCCGTATCATCATTTCAGAAATGGGTTCTCCGTCACGCAAATAGGAATAAGACAAACCATACCCCCGCCAGAAATCACCCGGCATTCCCTTAAAAGTAATTCTGGTTCTCCAGGGCTGGCTGTTGTTTATTGACATGGAATAGTTATCCCAAATGGTTTCCCAGTTCAATATAGCCTGACGGGTTGGTTTAAGCATATACCTGTGCGGATTTCGCGGTTCAAAAAACATTTGAAAATCGTTTTGCTGGAAATACGTTTTATTAAACCACAGCGTATAAATATGTTCGCGGCTATCTATTCCTGAAAATATATTCCTCCAACTCCAGTTAGAAAAACTTTGATCGAGTTGATACCGGTAATTATCAGAAGATAAATAAACAATTTTTTCGAAATAATGTGCAGCTTTTGCCAAATCGCCATCGGTTAAATACATGTGCCCCATAAGTGCATTCATGGCATGTGTATTCCAAATGGTTACCTCCCACGAAATGTCATTGTTATTGATGTAATGATTTACACCCACAGCCTTAACTTTTCTTTCGAGTTCACTGGTGAAATAATCGATAACCAGATGTTGATCGAAGTACTGTTTCTCCAATTCAATTGGCTTATTGTAAATGGTATCATTATAAAACCCGTCTTTAGAATAAACAATGGCCACACTATCTATGTATGTACCAGATGAATTGAGATAATCTTCAATTTCAGTAATTGAAGTCAGGGATTCGTGGATAAATGGCACCTTCCCATAAATACGCACTGCATTAAAGTAGGCCCATGCCCGCATACAAAGCGCTTCACCGTAAAGCCTGTCATAATTGGTTACCGGACTTTTTGGGTCCATTACCTCCGGGCGCTCATGCTGCAAAACTTTTATAAAGTTATTGGTTGCTGAAATGAGTTTAAAGAAATTGGTTGGCGAAGCATACTTATTCTCACGCGATGGGTTAAAATTATAAATTTCAACCATTTCTGCATCGGCATTTTCAGTAATGGTTAGCAAATCGCCTCTCAACTCACCCAAAATGAGCAACTGTTCCACGAGTTGCTGTTGCAATCCGTACATGCCCATGGCCACCGAACGGTATTCGTACCAGTCGTCAAACAACTTACCTTCAGTTATATTTAATTCCTGGTCGGGTTCAAAAAAATCTTTGCAGGAATTAAAAAACAGAAGCGGAACCAGCAATAAACTGAAAATTGGTAAATATTTTTTTATTCTTTCCATTGCGTACAATATATAAATGTTACAAGCCTAATTTAATACCTATTATAAACTGACGGGGCTGTGGTGTAAGCCCGTAATCCACTCCCTGGTTCAACTGCAGTTGCGAATAACCGAATTCCGGATCGTAACCCAGATATTTTGATAAAGTATATACATTGCTGGCAGCTAAATAAAACTGAGCATTTTTAAAAGCAAGAAATTCACCGGGGATTGTATAACTGAGAGACACATTTTTTAGTCTGAGAAATGATCCGTCTTCAATCCAACGCGAAGAAAATGAAGAATTTCCAACCGGGTCTGCCCAAAGGGCTCTTGGAATGGTTGTTTCATGCCCTTCATACTGCCATCTGTTCAAAATACTGGTGCTTTGATTTTCCAGCTCTGACATATTTTCGTTTTGAAAACGAACGTAATTAAACACCTCGTTTCCTGCAATTGCCTGTACGAATGCACTTAAAGCCCATCTTTTATAACGGAAGGTGTTATTTATTCCACCAAAAAATTCCGGGAGTGAAGAACCTAAAACAGTCTTGTCATATTGGTTAATAACACCGTCAGGAGAGCCATCCGGTCCCGAAATATCCCTAAATTGGGCATCACCGGCACGGTATGGAACAAATTTTTCGTTAACCAGATTGGCAGCCTGGGCTTCTTCTGTGGTTGAGAATACACCTTCGTAAATATATCCGTAAAAACTATTGGCTGTATGCCCAACCATATTTACAGTTTGACCGCCCTGCAAATCGGTAATAAGCATACCTCCCATAACCTCAACAACTTCGTTTTTGACTGTTGACCATGTACCTTGAAAATCCCATTTAAAATTGGATTTGTCAATTATGCGGTAGAACAAACTTAAATCAATACCTGTATTTTGCATTTTCCCTCCGTTTTCAGGCCTGAAATCAAATCCAAAATAAGCTTTCATTGGTGTATATATCAACATATTGTCGGTGATGGACTTATATACATCTATGCTTGTATGTAATCTGCTCCCCCATAAAGCTATATCCAAACCACCATTCAACTGGCTAACTGTTTCGTAAGTAAGTTCCTCATTGGGTATCAGTGCCGGGTAAAGACCAACTGTTTCACGAAATTTTATCGCATTGTAATAGTTACTGGCATTCGACTCTCCTATATCGTCGTTACCCGACCGACCGTAAGAAATTCTCAATTTCAAATCCTCAAGCCAACTGGCATTCTTTAAAAACGATTCGTTTGATAACCTCCATGCCGCACCACCTGCATAAAATAATCCAAAAGGAATATCAGCAATTTTAACTGTATTGGCTGCATTTCGGCCTACTCTGGAAGAGCCGTCAACAGAGAGCGAAGCAGAAAGCATATATCTATCTCTGTATGTGTAGGTGAAATACTCATAAAAAGATAACCAATTCCAGTTGCGGTTTTCTCCTCCAATTTCCCTCATGTGGTTGGTTCCGTCCTGCAACATACGGTACTGGTCGTTTTCATGGGCGTTTTTAGTCAGTCCCCAGTCGAATTCAAACTTATTCATTAAAACGTTAAGCCCCGTGTTTGCCGTAATTACATGGCCATCACCAAACGATTTTTCGTATCGCAGGTATGTATTGTTGTAAAATGAATTTAAGCTGTTGTTCGAAGCTTTTGAAACATTAATGGCTGCTTTGTTGTAATACAGCTCCATACCTCTGTTAGGCATAAACAGTTGTTCTTTTAAAACATTGTAGTTCAAGCCAAAATTGGAATTCATAATCAGATTTTCTCTCAAATCAGCGGAAAATCCTAAAGTGAAAGTGAAATTAAAATTAGTGTTATCTGCTTCGTAATTATCGATAACGGCCTGAGGGTTGCTCACTCCAAATTCATCTACCGCTGCCAGGGTAATTAATTCCTGACCTTCTTCATCGTACTGAAAAGGATTTAGCATGGGCGATTTCCCAAGAGCCGATAAAATGGGGCTTGTTTGCGAGATTCTTGCAGATTCTTTTAAATCGGCAGAATTATAACTTAACGATACACCAGCATTCATTTTCAGCCAGGTGAAGATATTCAGCAAACTTACAAAACGAAGGTTATAACCTTCATAACCAGTGGACTTAATGATTCCGTTACCATTAAAGTACCCAAAAGATAAGCCATACCGGGCAACTTCGTCTCCCCCCTTAACATTAATATTCAGATTTTGAAAGGCAGAGTTTGTGAAAATCAAATTTTGCCAGTCAGTGTTGTGCTGGTAATCAATAAACCGATCGTTTTGTGACGATAAGAACAAATTAGGGTACAGTTCTCTAATTCTTTCTTCCCGCATGCCTGATGAGTATAAAATTTCACTTATCAGCGATTTATGTTGTCCGGCATCCATCTGAGGAATATACCTTGATGGGGAGAGGGAATAACCTGTTCTTAAGTCGAGCTCAATAATCGTTTGTGTGGCACTTGGGTCAAGCGTTTCAATAAATACAAGACCGTTTGATGCCTTTGAACCATAGGCAGAGGTAATTGTGGGGTCTTTTACAATTGTAGTTTTAGAAATATCCAGTGGGTTTACTCCCACCAAAGGATTATAGGAATAGCCATCAAGGTTGGTGCCGAATAATCCCATGGAGGTAATTGGAATTCCATCCACAATATATAATGGCTGATTATTTGAATTCAGTGAACTAATTCCGCGCAATAAGGTTATTGCACCACTGCTGAAATCGCCTGAGCGGTTTACCACATGCATTCCGGAAACCCTTCCCTGCATATACTGATCAACCGAAATTGCGGGTGTTTGTTTAATATCCTCTGTAACTAACTCACTGTAGGCAAATGTTGTATTTCGCTTTAAAATGGGTTGAGACAGTACCATTAATTCATCATCGCCCGAAGTTAAATCATTATCAGTTAGATATATAACTATGTCTGTGCGGTTGTTCACGTAAACTCTTTTTTCTTTATAATCTCCTGAAGGATTCACGTTTAACCACACCCTACCCGACAAGGCTTTTACTGCAAACTCTCCCTGCTCGTTGGTAACAGCAGGCAGTTCAAACGATCGTTCAACTCCCACTGCTACATTAGAAACAGGTTGTCCTACAGGATTAACGACACGGCCTCTTACCGTTAACGTATCCTGGGCCTGTAAAGAAATGCCCCAAATCATAACCCAGGCAGCCAAAAGGGTGCTCCGCGTTAAGGTTTTTAAGTTCATTCGGTTGTTCATTCTGTAAACTCTTGATATTTTGAATGTTTTTTTCATTCGGTAAATATTTTTTCCGCTGCTATTAGTTCGCAGCAGGAATAAACTCGATATAATCTAAAACCAGTCCGTTTGAAGGCGCATTTCCGGGCGCTTTATACTCGAACCTCACTTTTGCCCTGCCATATTCATGAATATTGTCAACATACATATCGAACCGGTTGAAACGACCTACCGGCAGGTAAGTTGCTCCGGTTACACTAAACATTAATCCCCTGAAACGCACAAATTCATAATAATCGAACGTTTTCACCAGTTCGTCGTTCACATATATATCATAAATCCCGCCAATATCCATGTGCGTCCTAACCACCATTACATAACGGCGTGGGAAAATTTTTTGGGTTTCAAACTCCAGGGAATACCTTCCGGAATAACCTTTGGGAAATATTACCCTGATAATACTGTCGTTTGAGGCAGTTGAAATAAATTCCCTCATCGGTGCAAAAGGCGTATCGGTTCTTACAGTAGCTCTTGATTTCCAAGCATACCTGTTCACCCCTGTTTCACTAAGTAACCACTCAGTTTCAAATTTTACTCCACCCATATACAGGGAATCGGGAATAACAAAATTTTCGTAATTGTAGGCATAACCATTACTGGTGAGCGTTTTTTCTACCGGAGTGTAAAATATCTGGATGCTATCGCCTCTGATATTCTGAAGCTTCATTGTATCTTTGGGCGATTTCCACACAAATTCCTCGGGTTCGAGACTGTTCAGAAAAACACCCTGGTCAAGTAAATGCGGCATTAACACATCGGTTTGCCAGTCGAGCGGAATATCGTTATAATCATTTATACCCGGAATTGCCATATCCTGAGCCATGAAGTTTAATGCTTCCCTGTAGTTATCCTGCTTTGGAAAGACTATGGTAGCTGTAGTGTTACGAAATTCGTGTTTTACAGGAAAATACATTGCTTCAAACTTGTTGTATATAATGGAAACCGTATCATAAACAGTATTTCCGTTTTCATCGAAACCAATGGGTTTGCTTCTTTCCCTGTCGAGAATAATCGAGTCCTGACTGTCGATATAATCGCTTAGCAATTTGTTATTTATTACGAAATACTGATACAGGTTTGGCAGAGGTTTGGCAACCTGGTCCATCACAAAATATTTCCCGTTCAAATATAGAGGGCTTTCCTTTCTCAGATTTATGCCATCAAATTTTGCAACAGTTCCTGATTTTTCAAAAAAGGCAAATTTTCTTGATAACGTCTGAATTTTCTTTGTGCCGGTAATGTTGCCTGAATTAATCATAAAACCAGAAATATGGTATTTAATGATTAAGGTATCCAAAGTACCCTCATTCAAAAATTGAGAAATTGCATTGTTGGTCGGTGCAAAAAGCGTATAAGGGTTATCTGACAAAAACAAGGTATCAAGTTCAAGCTGCTTTAAAATCTGCACAAATTCAGAAATTTCCGAATCGGCTTGCATAGCTTCCCAAACATTCTGGTCAACCGTTTCAGGATAAACATCATAATGATCTTCCCAATACTCTTTGCACCCGGATATTCCCAAAATGGCAAGGACTATGGATATTATTAAAAATCTGGTTTTCATATTGTTCTTCATTTAATAAGGTTCAAAACGAATAAAATCCCACAAAAATCTTCCTGGTATCAACGGCCTAATCTCAATTTTATGGGTGGTATAACGTTTAAAATCAACAGTACCCAACTCTCTGGTTTGAAACGGACTGTTAGAAGACCCACCGGTAGAAAGGTCAACAAAACTTCCTGTTTTTTTTCCGTCTATAAACACCTCAATAAGAGCGTTCTGGGCGTTAAAAGCTTCAGCTCTGAGATAAACCCTGTATCTTCCCTGTATTATTCTGGGAATGGTGTAAGCAATGGTAAAATCTCCATTTATTTCAAGGTAATCATTTCCCCATGCTGATGATTCCTGCTCGCCAAGGTCAACAAAAAAGAGATCGGCTCCCGACCATTCAATAGTAAAAAGAGAATTAGGATCTTCAATTAAATAATTGCCTGGCTCCTGGCGATACTTGTTAAAAAGCGGTTCTTCATAAAATTCAAAGGTACGATTTGAACGTGTAGGAATTCTTTGCTTCATTATCCTGTCAATAAAATGAATTGCACCGCTTTGGGTAATCACATTGCTTTCATCATAGAAAAATCCGATATAATCAATAATATTTCCTGTTGGTCCAATAATGGTATCTTCCTTTGCTTTATTAATGGCAATATCGATACCCATTCCGTTAATATTTACAGGAATTTCAGAAAACGTAATGTAATTGGTGCTTGCACCTTCAAAATTGTCAATAAAATACTGGCCGGAAAGGATATGATAAGCTACATAATTGTAGAGCGGATTTGATGTACTGGTGTAATTATTGTCGTTGGGGCTGATTAAGGCAGCCAAATCATTCACGCTTGAAACGCCATTCTGGTTATAAATCCGATCCGGTTCAATCAGCAGGGTTACCGGTCTGAGTGTTTCATCCTCTTTCAAATTAAAGTCGATTAAATGACGCAAACCGGTTAATTCCACTGCATTTTTGAAAATGGAATAACCCGGATTTTGTTCCAGCCATTCATAGCTTGTAAAAGTAACAGGTTTTAAAGCGGTTTCAATTAAATGAATATAGCCGTTGGAGACTTCAATATTTGGATAAATAACAGAAGCCTGGTTATTGATTCTGTAATATGATGTATCTGTTTCAATAACAAAACTCACGGTTAAAAAATCTTCTGACAAGGTTGGTTCGGGAAATGCACCGAATGGAAACTGGTTGGTGTGAACTCCCATATTTACCACATGATACCTGCTGAACGCGGCAGCATATTCCTGATCGTTTAAAATTTCATTCAGTGAAGAAAACTGCGGGCTCTCCTCAATAAATCTGTTCACTGCCTGGTTATCGGGCAAAAACAGAGTGTAATTTGTACCATCAGGATTGTAGGCGCTCAGCGTTTTATCCAACTTGCCTTTTTCTATTATGGAGATAAAACTGGAAAATTGTTCCTTGTTTTCCATGAGGTAATCGTAGATTGAAAACTTCTCTACGTCTTCGAAGTTGGCTTCAATGGGTGTTCTTTCGCAGGAGTATAAAACAACCACTAACAATAAACTTAATATGTATGTTATCCTTTTCATGTTAAAAATCATAATATGGGTTTTGCACCAAATTCCTGTTACGTTCAATTTCAGTATCGTAAATGGGTAAATACCAACCTAAAGGATTGGTAAGTTTTGCCGCCAGAATACGCTTTTGTGTAGAAGGCACGTTACTTACAATAACTTCAATAAGCTTGTCTTTACGTGCGAAATTGTTTCTGCGACCCATTCTCAGAAGATCGAACCACCTTTTTCCTTCATAAGCAAGTTCCAGTGACCTTTCATTCAGAATGGCATCTTCAAAAGCCACGCGTGTATTTGCCAGGCTCACTGCCGAAACATTGGCCCGTTCCCTGATATCATTCAGAATAAAAAGAGCTTCATTGTAACGTTCAAGCTGTGATAAAGCTTCCGCCTTCATCAGCATCACATCGGCCAAACGGTAAACAATCCAGTTGGCACTGAATTGTTCGGCTCCGGTACGTGTGGTCTGGCCGTCGGGAGCCATTCCCACATATTTCCAGATGATATAATCGTCGTCGCCATATTTTTTTATGGAAGCATCTTCGCCACGAACCAATTCGCTTGCAAATTCAAAAGCAAACATTTCAAGCGATTTCTGGCTTGGGTCGTACTGGTAGCTGAACCGCTGTGTCAGCCCATAAGTACCGTTGTTCTGATTCCTGTTTCCATCAAACTGAAATTCAAAAATACTTTCGAGCGAATTTCCGGGGTAAAACATTTCGAACCACCTGGCACTGGGCATCATCACTATTTCAATATTCTGCTCAATATTTCTTATATGGGACAGAACCCTTTCATAGTTAAATCGCCACAATTCAATGTCGGCAAGTAATGCATCGTAAGCAGCTTTTGAAGCCCGGCCTTTGTTTTCGGCAATGGTTGGAAAACCTCCGGATGGAGCATAAACACGGTTGGTTTCCAAATCGGTTACAATTTGATTTAATACCTCGCTTTCTGTTGATTTTGGCAGGTAAAAATCGGTATCGTCTGATTCTGAAGGTTCAAGCACCAATGGAACGTCGCGGTACAAACGCACAAGATAAAAGTAACTCAGGCTTCTCAGAAAATAAGCTTCCGACATTAAACTGTACATCTGGAAATCGGTAAATGTATTGTCAATCTCTCTAACTTTCGGAGCATTTAGAATAACCTCGTTGCAGTAATTAATAACCTTGTAAAAGTTTGCCCAACTGCAAATAGAATTATCCGGGTAGATGTTGTTTTCCATCAGGAGCTGTTCGTTCCAGGGCTGGTTAAAATCTCCTTCAACCAAATCGGCTCTTGCTTCCCCAAATACAAACAACATGCGGTCTAAAGAGGCAAACGATTCATAAGCTGCCATTACAACCGCTTCCACATCCTCTTTTGTTTTCCAGAATTCATCCCTTACCAGACCTCCGGGAGGCTGCAAATCAAGCCATTCGCTACAGGAAACCTGCATGAGTATTACCAGGGAAATCAGAAAATATTTTGTTTTTGTTCTCATAATCAGATAATGTATTAAAATCCAACAGCTATACTAAAAGTTACAATTTTGGGTGGAGGGGTATTTGCCTTATCCTCTCCAATCCAGAATGGATTACTGGCATCCTGACCAACTTCCGGATCCTGACCCGAGTAGTTTGTAAAAGTAAACAGTTTACGTGCACTCAATGTAAAGTTTGCTTTTCTCACACCCAGTCTGTTACACATTTCCTGGCCTAACTGGTAACCAATCTTAATGTTGTTTAATCGTACATAGTCGCCTTTTTCAACATAACGGTCGGAACCCAGGTTATTGGCCGGATGGTTCATGTAGGCTTTTGGAAGCAACCCGGGTTCGTCCTGACCTTGCACACGCCAGCGGCTCAAAACAGCCTTGCTTTGGTTGTTCCGGTTGTTCATACCTTCGGATTCTATTGCAACACGGTTAACAATATCAAAACCGATACGGTAATGGAAAGCGGCTGAAAAGTCGAAATTCCTATACCTTAGATTGGCGCCGAAACCTCCGATAAAATCAGGGTTTGAGTCGCCAATATAAACCACATCGTTCAGGTCAATTTTCCCGTCGTGGTTAATGTCTTCGTAAATGGGGTCGCCGCCTTTAAAAGTATATGAATCGGTGTAACGCAGCGGTATAGGCTTGCCCTGGCTGTCGTGGATAATGTTTCCGTCCACATCGCGGGCAACCACGTCTTCATCACTGGCCCAAACGCCCAAATATCTGAATCCGAAGAATGACCCGATAGGTTCACCCTCCTGAACGCGCAGCGGAAACTGTCCGTTTCCGATTGAAGTTGAGCGTTCCGGGTTAAAGTTCTCCGGAAGTTTGTTGAATGTATTGATGTTTTGCGATGTATTGAAATTGAAGGAGACCAGCCAGTCCTTGGTACGCACTGCCCTTCCATCAAGCATCAATTCCCAGCCTACGTTGGTCATTTTACCTCCGTTTAAGTATTTAAGGCCATCATAACCTGAAGATGTAGGAATTAAATAATATTGCCAAGGTTGTGTACCTCCAAAAAGAATATCTGTAGTAACTTTCTGGTAAACATCGCTTTCAATATAAACCCGCTCATTAAACAAACTTACTTCAATTCCGGCATTGTATGATGTAATGGTCTCCCATTTGAGGTTATTGAGCTGAATACTTGTAGGGGCAATTGCCGGATTTAACATGTAACTACCGGTACCTGTGGATTCATAGGTTGCAAAGCGGGCATAAACATCACCGGGCTGCCGGCCGGCCACACCCCAGCTTGCTCTCAGCATGCTTTCGCCCAGCCAGTCGAGCGAGTTCAGGAACGACTCACTTGAGAACCTCCAGCCCAAAGACAAGCCTTTAAAAAGCCCCCACCGGTTATTGCTTCCGAATGAGGAGTGGGCATCGGCCCGTAAAATGGTTTGAATCATATACCGGTCGAGGTATTTGTAATTCACGTTGGACAATCCGCTGAGCATACGGCTTTCACCCGAGCCTGTTCCAATCCAGTTAATTTGAGCGTCAATGGCCGGATCTTTAATATCGGTACTCGGTGTGCGGTTACTTTGAATGTTCATCCATTCATAGCCTGCCTGGTCAGTAATCCAGGTAAATGCACCTGAAATCTGATGGTCTTCATTGGCAAAAGGTGAATTAAATGCAATCTGCGATTCTGTTCTGATACTCTGTTCCAGGTTATTGCTTTCTTCCGCCTTGTTCACGTTCCAGGCCAGCCAGTCGGCGCCAATAGCGTTGTAAGGCAAGTAATTTTTCGATTTTTGACCCTGATACTGGAAAGAAATGGTTTCGCGGAAAAGGAGCCAGTCGTTAAACCTGTATTGCAAAAGGAAGGTGTTTTCGAGGCTGTTCATTACCCTGTCGTTCATACCAAGTTCTGCCACAGCCACCGGATTAAAATAGGTAACACCATTTCCCTGATAACTGTTTATCGGGGTAAAATATTCGCCTGTAAGATTACCATAAGCGTCATATTCCCAAATACTCATATTAGGTGATTTAATATAAGCCATTTCCCTGATATTTCTGTTTTCAAGCCGAAGGTTACCTTCAGTTGTATTGGAATTATAATTAAATTTAACCTGGAACAACAAGTTGCGGGAAAGGAAATAATCGAGGTTTACACGGGTAGAAAACCGCTGTGCACTCGTATTAATTGTAGTTCCACCTTCATCCACATAACTGAACGAAGTAAAATACCTGGTTTTTTCACCCCCGCCCCCAATGCTGAAATAATGATCGTGAGTCATGGCATCCTGTGTAATTTCCCTAATCCAGTCGGTGTTTTGCGAGTAGTTGTAAAAATCCACATAATCGCGGTTGTAGGCAATTTCCTGCGGAATGGTAAACACACCCCGTGCGTTGTGCCACGCTTCCAGTTGCAGCATAATGTATTCGTCACCACTCAACATTGGAATTGCAGGCGGCTGAAAATTCAGGCTGTTTTTATACTGGTAATCGAACTGCACTTTTCCCATACGCCCTTTATGCGTTTCAATAAGCAACACCCCATCTGCGCCCTGAGAACCGTAAATAGCAGTAGATGCAGCATCTTTTAAAACTTCAATGGACTTGATATCCTGAAGGGCAATGTTGATAAGGTTACTGATGTCTTCGGTATCAGCCGAAGTTAAATCGAAACTGCTTTGGATTCTGAATTGAGGTACACCGTCTATTACTATGAGCGGCTGGCTGTTTCCCATGGAGCTCAATCCGCGGATTACAAGCTGGGAGCCGGAACCCGGGTCGCCTGATGCAGAGATAATATCGAGCCCGCTGACTTTTCCCTGGAGGGCGTCGGCTGCCGAAAGTACCCCAATGTCCTGCATGTCCATTAAATCCACTTTCACGGAGGACGAAGCTTTATCCCTGTCGTCAATGTTGGTAAGCGTGTTTACCGAACGGGCTTCGGCAGTAACTGTAACTTCGCCAAGAGCAACATCAGAAGTTTCGAGTTCAATCATAATGGTTTTACTCGGATCAACCGGAATTTCCTGCGATTTATACCCAATAACACTAACCCTTACAGTATTTGCAGGGTTAGACATTTGCAATACAAAGTCGCCGTTCACGTTGGTAATCGTACCATTCACCACACGCTCTTCACTGTCATACTCAACTATATTAGCCCCGATAATGGTTGTTTTGTCCCCTTTATCGATGACCCTGCCCCTTAAAATGGTTCGCTCCTGGGCATTTGAAATTAAGAAGCTACAAAGTGCTGCTATAAAAATTATGGTAATTCTGATTTTTTTCATCGTATTCACAAACCTTAGGTTTTATACAATCAATTCAATTTGTACTATTGGGTATCTACTTCATTAATGTTAAGCACCTTGTTAACCTGGTGAATAACTGCATTGTTAAAGGAATTTGGAAAAACCTCCTGCCCGGTACCAAGGTTAACCCCGGCAAGCCGGTTTGTAACCTGCGATTCAGGAATTTCAGCATAAAATGCACCTTCTTTTGTTCGGAACCGGATTACATCGATTCCGGGTTCAACATACAATTGTGTATAAACAGTTGAAAACGGTGTTGATTTTTCATCGATTCGGGCTGTTTCAAAATAACCTGCCTGTTTGTTCCCGTCGGTAAATATCAGTTCACCCTGAACAAAATGCAACAACAACACCTGGCGAAGCTCATTTACCGGAAGTGAATTTAATCCGGCTTCCTCGATGGCTTCATTGCTGGGTATAAAAATCGTATAAAACTCATTGTTGGAAATAAAGTTATACCTGAACTGCTGATCAAGTGAAAGACCGGCCTTTCTCATTAATTGATGGAATACAGGAAATTCTGTGGATATTCTTGAATATATGGTAGAGCTTGTAAAACTAAACCAGTTTTGTATTTCATAAGTGGTTCCGTTATCCGCCTCAGTGCTCAGTACCCTTGGAAACTCGGGAGCAGGAACAGTTCCCCGGTAACCAATAGTGGTTGTTCCGGTACCGGAAACCTCACCGGTTTCGTTGTTTACAATTATAAAGTTTCCGGCCAAATTTGGAATAAATTCTTTTTTTGCAAAACCTTTTGGCTGGGCAGAGGCTATGTGGTTAAGAAGCAAAGTTCTAAGATCGTTTTTGTTAAGTGAAAACCGCGTAAACCCACCCCGAGTGACCAAAAATACTGAAAACATGTTGTTTGGCCTGTCATAAATCAGCGAGGAATCCAGCGAGGTATTCAAATCCGATTCCACAAAAAACATATAATCTTTATTTCTCCTTTTCAAAGAGGGCAGCAAGCCGGCTTCTTCAATGGCATACATCACCTTTGAATACCCCTGCTGCAGGTACACTGGTCCGGTAACACTGCTAAACGCCCTGGGAACAATAGCTTCATTTAAACCAATAAATGTGGAGTTACTGCCAAATTCCTTCTGCACAATTGTGCTCTGATCCAATTGCACAATATCCAGTTCTCCATTATAGAACCCTTTCTGGAGGTCGGACGGATAAATCGGATTAACCGACAGGTAGGTATTGGCTATGATTCTTTTTATATGAAGTGGTGCACCGTTTAATGTTCCCCAACCTCTTGGTATTTGAATATAATCGCGCACAAACTTATCAAACGCTTCATTTGTGGGAGCCATTAACCCATGATGGTAACGGATGGAAACATTTTGTGGTAACCCAAAAGTTCCTGTCGGAGGTCTGGTTTGTTCGCTGGTAATATTAAATGCCAACTGAGGAAATGTCAGATCGAAAAGTGAATCGACTGCTAAACCCAGATCGGCTCCGGGCTGGGCAAAGGTTTTTTGCTGGTTGTATTCAAACTGAGGAAAAATATTTACCAGATCACGGTATTGGGTATAATTGTGCGTTGAACTTTCATCGCTCAAAAACTGATATGCATTTTTAAGTGGCTCAACAACCTGATCGATGATATAAACAAATCCGTTCTCAGAAAAAATCTCATCACTTATAATGCGTCCGTTAGCAAAATGAATATCATTTGAACCTCCAAAGGGCCGGTTAAAATAAAATTCATAATCTGAGGAAGATAAATCGTAAATATTGAAATATTCATTAAAGAAAATCGGAGCATATTTACGGGAGTCGGTAGCAACCCTGCGGTGCAGGTTTGCCTGTAATGTATCCCGAATTTGAAAACGCTTGTCCTGATAAGCAACTCCATATTTTCTGTCTTTTTCAAATAACAGGGTTTCCCGCTTGAATCCTTTGGGCTGGTTGTTGTTTATATCCAGGGTATCAATCCAACCGTACACATCAAGCGTGCGCAACTGAATTTTCGACCAGGGATTTTGAACAATGTGATACCTTACAAGCTGTTCAAGTTCCGGTAAAGGAACATCTTCTACCGAATTGTAAGAAGGATTACTTGCAAACCAGGCATTGAATGCTTCATTTGAAGGAGCAAACACTGTATAACTCCCAGAAACGTTTATGAGTTGGTCATAGCCGGTGAGTTCAACACATCGGGCAAAAGTCGATAATTCCGGTTGGTCAAGTATTTGGGTATAAAGCTTTCCGGCGAGCCATTCAGGCCTGTCATATTTGCTTAATTCCTCCTGGCAACTATTAAATAATAGTATCATTGCCAATAGGGTTGACAGAAAAACTGGTTTAATCCTTATCATTTTATCTATTATTTGATAATAAAACTTTCTTTTTTTTGACGCGTCAAACATATAAAAAATGGTATTCACATTGTATTACAAAAGTAACCATAAGTATAACAAATCGTGCATAGTAAACAATAATATTGTCTTTTCCACAAATTAACATCTTTCTAAGCATTTTCACTAACAATTTCCGGTTTTTCAACTAACCCGTTATCTCTGAAATTGGCAGGTGTAATTCCAAAATGTTCCCTGAAACATTTAATAAAGTATGAAAGATTGTTGAAGCCGGTAAGGTAACAAACCTCTTTAACGGTACTGTTTCTTTTACTGAGTAACGTATATGCCTTTTGAAGTTTAATGACACGTATAAGTTCAACCGGAGAATATCCTGTAAGTTCTTTTATACGACGATAAAGCTGGGTAGTACTTATATTTAAATGCCCGGCAAGTTTGTTCACATTAAAATCAGCATCGGAAATGTTTTCTTCCAGAATTGCTTTCACTGACTGAATAAAATCTTCATCGCGACTCGAAATATTATCGCCCACTTCCACCATAAAATTCTGTGCTTTATATTTCTCCTTTATCAATTCCCTGTTTTGAATTAACCGGCTGGTTTGAGCCAACAGTAAATTCACATCAAAAGGTTTGGTTACATAAGCATCAGCGCCAAAATCAAAACCTTCTGAAATATGTTCGGGAGTGTCTTTGGCAGTAAGAAGCACTACCGGAATATGGCATGTTTCGTTGTTCGTTTTTACTTTCCGGCAAAGTTCCAGGCCACTCATCCCAGGCATAATAATATCAGAAATCACCAATACCGGCTGGTGTTTTTTTATCATTTGCCAGCCTTCGGTACCATTTTCTGCAACCAAACAGTGGTAGTTTCTCGATAATACGGTAAACAGAAACTCACGCAATTCAGGATTGTCTTCGGCTATTAAAATTTTGGAAACCCCGTTTTCCAATTCCATTATATTTTCTTTAAAAACCGGTTGGATAATGTGGCCTTTATCCTGGTTATCCAACTGAAGATTTTTTTCTGAATCAGGTTCATCTGCACTGTTAAAAGGTAATTTCACACAAAAGGAAACCCCTTTCCCGGAAACAGATTCCACACTTATTTGCCCGTTATGCATTTCTACCAGCGATTTGGCAAAAGAAAGACCGATACCCGCTCCTTCAGAGGTTTCATCAACTTTATAAAAACGTTCAAATATCCGCTCCCTGTCTGCCTCACTAATCTCTTTTCCTTCGTTAAATACTGTAATTTGGATTGTTCCGGCGTTTTTTCCATTTAAATTTTCATCAGTAACTTCAAGTGAAACCGTAATAGAATGGTTATCAAAAGTATGCCTGAATGCGTTGGAAATCAAATTGTACAATACTTCTTCAATTTTCTGAACATCAATAATAACATGCACAGTCTCGGCAGGAACGTTGAGTTTGAGCTGAATATTCCTGTTTGACTCGTATCCTTTAAAATTCAAAACAACATCTTTAACAACACGCACAATATTTGCTTTTTTGGGCTGAAGGGTTAATTTGCCGGCATGTAATTTTCTAAAATCGATAATTTGATTAATTAGCCTGAGCAAATAATTTGAATTCCTGGAAATAAGCTGCATGTGATTTTTCCATTGGCCTTCAACCTTCATGTTTCGAACCAAATCTTCTACCGGAGCAACTATCAGGCTTAATGGTGTTCTCAACTCATGGGCAATATTGGTTAAAAACATCATTTTACTTTCGTTGTTTTCAATGGTCATTTTATCTATTTTCTTCTGATAAATAAGCTTTTGCCGGTTTACCAGAATAAAAATAAACCCATAGGCAAGTGCCAGGCCAAACAAGCCAAATAAAATTATGGCCAGATTAGTGAGGTACCACGGAGGTGCCACAAAAATTTCCAACGTTTTTTCATCTTCAGAAACCAATCCGTCGGCACTAATTGTTTTTGCTCTGAATGTATAAGTTCCCGGAGGAATATTTGAAAGATAAACAAACTCAGAGGTTGCAGGAACAGTGTACCACGAACTGAACAAACCTTCGAGGTAATATGTAACCCGATTTTTGGCAGGATTCTGGAAATGAAGTGCCGAAACTCCAATACTAATAGTATTATTTTTATAAGGTACTGCAATTCTGCTGGCCTCATTTATAGGTTTTTTCCATATTTCCTTTCTGAAAATAGTATCTCCCAATTCCACAATTATATTCCGAATTCGTAACTCGTTAAGGAAAATCCTGGGTTTAATGGCATTTGACTCAATTTCCCTTGGATAAAAGCAGGTAAAACCGTTATCGCCACCAAAAAACATTTGCCCGTCAGAAGCTTTAAAAAAAGAATTCACCATAAAAATATCACCCTGAATTCCATCGGCGGAACTGAACGCCTGAAATTTGGGATTATCAGCAAACCGGTTGTAACAGACCAATCCTTTATGGGTGCTAATCCATAAATTCCCGTCTCCGTCAGGCAGCATTGCAATTACATCATTTGATGGTAATCCATCTTCTGTGGTTATGTGTGAAAACCTTTCAGTATTTGGATGGTAAATATTGATACCGCCTCCCTGGGTGGCTATCCAAATATCTCCGTTAAAGTTTTCAAAGAAACTGTTTATTTCATTGTTATTTAAAAATTCTGCATCGGGGCTGACCGCCACGAACCGCTTAAACCGGAGTCGGGGTTGTGCGAACCCCGAAAGATCAAGGTTGTCGTATTTGTTCTGAAGCAGGTTAAGCCCGTTGTTGGTACCAACCCAAAACCGGTTGCCCGAATCAATAAATATACTTAGGATTACATTGTCGGATAACGTATTGCTGTCATCAATCGAATTTTCGTACCTGAAAAATTTCCCTGTTTTATTGTTTATCGGATTGGGAATAAAAAGCAAACCATATCCATGGCTCCCACACCAAATGTTCCTGTTGTTATCCACAAATACTTTCCGAATAGGAAAATCGATGGGCTCATCACTTTGAAACTTTTCTGTTTTCCAACCCGATTTATCGTTTCTGAATAATTTATAAAGCCCAAGGTCGGTTCCGAGCCAAAAAAGTGAATCCGATTGTTTTTCAATGTCCCAGATTCCGTCCATTGCTTTTCCCGGAACATCATGACCGGCAAAGTGCAAACTACTGAATTCAGGAAACTGAGTAGTAGTTTCTGATTTTGCAACAATATTTAACCCATTGGTTCGGCAGCCAATAAAAATCTCATTTTCGGTGCCTTCAAAACACATTATTGTATTTGAATTCAGGGTTCGGTTTAATTGGGGCTCACGACGATACGACCTGAACTTTTTCCGGTATAAATCCATAATGCTTATGCCCTGCCCCTGGTGCCCAACCCACAAATTTCCTGAAAAATCTTCGAACATAGTATGAATTTCATTATCGATTAAACTGCCGGCTATATAAGGATTGGATGCATAACTTCCGGTTAACCCGCTGTGTAAATCAAGGTAAACTATTTCTGGAAAGGGCAACGAACAATAAAGCCGTTGATTCGAGGCGTAAAGAATTTGCTGAATATCCTGCCCGATGAAAGTTCGGTTAACAAATTTTCCGGTTTGAGGGTTATAAGCAATCATACCGTTGGTAGTTGCAATATACAACAAATCATTCAAGCCGCTATATTCCAAATAATTCACATGTTCATCCAATTGCAATACGGTATCAATTACCAAAGAAGGATATTTTTCGTCTGTTAAGTGCGATAAAAACAATTGAGATGATCCGTCAATATTATTTTTAATCAATACCGAAACATCATTAAATGAACCGGAATATTGATAATAGTCTTGTACAGGTTGCCCGTTTTCGAATATTTGTAAGGGTTTAATCTGAACATTTTCATTTTCTGCATCATTTAACGGAAGAATAAACAAACCCTCTGGTGCATAAAATATTAAATGGTTGCTTATTTCAGAAAGAAATGACACATTTACTGTTCCCGGAGGCCAATTTTTAAACCGGTATGTTTGAAACGATTCAGTTTCCGGTATAAATCTTGAAACATTGAGAGAAGAGACAATCCACAAATTATCTTTAGAATCTGTAAACAGAAATTTGATTTTTTTTTCGGGTAAACTCGAACTGTCCCCCAAAACAGGCTGATAAACTTTAAAAGATTGTCCATTATGTCTGATTAAACCTGTCCATGTGGCAAACCACATATTACCGGTACTGTCCTGAACAATGGAGTTAATTTCTCCATCGGTTAAACCGTCTTCGGTGCGCAAATACCTGAAGTCGTGTCCGGAACTTTCCGCAAAAAACAGGAGGGTAATAAGCCAGATGAGTATGCAATTTTTCATACATACAAACATAAAAAATCATTCATAACCGAAATATATTCTACAACATTTCTTTCAAATTAAAATTAAGTACAGAAAAAAGGTAATGATTTATTACTTTATTGAAAATACTGAAAACCTTATTTATGCCATACAAGAAATGAAAAACCTGATTGAAAATTCACTACAGTTTAATTAAACAATAGTTTTGTTTTCGAACATATTTGTATAAAAGACACGCAAGTTACAGCGGTGTAACACGAAAATGTCTGTTATAAAACATTTTACAGATTCTCCAATTTCCCGTGCAAATTTTAAAAAGATATTTTCCGTCAAAAAATTTTGATTAATTCAAATTTAATGTACAATTTGTATGTGTTTTATTTTGAAAAGAATAATTTTCGGTTTCATTTTAAAAAGCATCTTTTAATAAAAAATAATGTAAAAATGAGGTTTAGCCAGCTAATTACCCGTCGTTATTCGGTTAGAAACTATAAAAGTACGCCTGTTGAAAGCCATAAATTGGAAGAGGTTTTGGAAGCCGCGCGACTAGCGCCATCGGCAGTAAATTTTCAACCCTGGCATTTTATTGTGGTAACCCAACCCGAAAATCTGGCAAAAATCCATCTGACCTATCACCGCGAATGGTTTAGAACTGCTCCGGTTATTATCATTGCATGTGCCGACCACTCTCTTTCATGGAAAAGAAGTATTGACGGAAAAGATTCTGCCGAAATTGATGTAGCCATTGCCATTGATCATCTTACCCTTCAGGCTGCCGATTTGGGACTTGGAACCTGCTGGGTTTGCAATTTCGATACACAACGTTGTGCAGAAGCTCTAAAACTTCCCGGTTTTATTGAGCCTGTTGCTATGATTCCACTTGGGTATCCGGCAGAAGAGGAAATTCCTGAAAAAAAACGAAAGCTGCTTGAGGAAATCATTCACTGGGAAAACTACTAAAGTAGCGTTCCAGTCTGTTCATCCCTTCTTCAATATTTCCAACTGAATTGGCATAAGAAAATCGTAAAAAACCCTCTCCGTTTTCGCCAAAATCTATTCCCGGAGTTACGCCAACATGGGCTTTTTCCAAAATATCGAATGCAAGTTTATAACTATCGGATGATAAATGCTTCGCATTAACAAACACATAAAAGGCGCCGGTGGGCACCACTTTTATGTCGAATCCCATGTCTGTTAACCGTTTTACCAAATATTTCCTTCGGTGGTCATAGATTTCTTTCATCCGTAAAACTTCCTCATTTGCTGAACGCAATGCAGCAATGCCTGCACGCTGGGCAACAGAGCTGGCACAAATAAAAAGGTTCTGTTGAAATTTTTGCAAAGGCCGGATGAACTCTTTTGGGGCAATCACATACCCCAACCGAAGCCCGGTCATGGCAAAAAGTTTTGAAAAACCATTCAGCACAAATGTATTTTTTGTGAACTCGAGCATGGAATGGGCCCTGCCCTCGTAAACCAGTCCGTGATAAATTTCATCTGAAATAATGGGAATTTCATATTTTGCAAGTTGCTGCATAACCTCAGACGAAAGCAGGTTTCCGGTTGGGTTCATGGGACTGTTAATCATAATGGCTTTTGTTTTGTCCGAAATCCGTTTGCAAATTTCTTCGGGCCGGTATTGAAAACCATCCTCCTCGTAAACCGGAACTTTCACTGCTTTAATTCCCAAAAAGCGCATAAAATTGGGATAGCAGGCATAACCGGGGTCGGATAAAATAACTTCGTCGCCGGGATCGCACAAAACACCAAGAACCAGCAAAATGGCAGGAGAACTTCCTGACGTAACCAGAATCTGGTCGGGTGAAACGTTAACCCCATATTCCTTTTCGTACCTTTTTACCAACTCTGCACGTAATTCCGGGTCGCCCAAACTGTGTGTGTAATGCGTTCTCCCTTCTGAATAAGCCTGTCTAACAGCCTCTGAAATACAGTCAGGCACATCAAAATCGGGTTCGCCCACTTCAAGGTGCACCACATCGATTCCCCTGCGTTCCATTTCCGCAGCCTTTTCCAGCACCTCCATCACAATAAACGGAGAAATATGTTTTGCTCTTTCCGACAACATCTTATAAATAACTTTTTGCTATCTGTAACGCCCGGCTTCGGTAACCTCCCCCAAATAAATAATAGTGGTTCAGAATATGGTATAACTGGTAGAGCATGTTGCGTTCCGGCCATTCAGACGGTAATGGATGCACTTCATTATAGGCACTGTAAAACCGTTGCGAAAACCCGCCAAACATAGTCATAATTCCCATTTCCATTTCGCGGTCGGCATAATACGATGCCGGATCGATGAGCGCCGGTCCGCTGGTTGTATTCATGTAATTTCCCGACCATAAATCGCCGTGAATAAGTGCCGGCACAGAATTCGTTGGAATAAGTTCCGGAATTTTATTGAGCAACTGCTCATAAACCTGCATTTCCCCTTCCGGAAGCGGCCTTTCTTTCTGAATTAGTTGTAAAAGAAAACCCAGCCGGTTGTCTCTGAAAAATTCAGCCCAATTTGTTTTTTCGGAGTTATCCTGTGGCGTTGAACCGCAATAATTGTCGTGGTAAAAACCAAATTTTTCAGCAGAATATTGATGTATGGTGGCCAGTCCGCGACCCAAAATTTGATCTGAATTTCCGGAATCATAACCTGGTTCCAGGTATTCAAGTACCAGAAAACCGGGAGAAACACCCACTTCTTTGGCCGCAAAAACTTCCGGTACAGCCAGTTTCCCGGCTGCGGCTTTCCTCAGTTCTTCCAGACTTTCGGCTTCGCGCAAAAACATATCGGCCATGCAGTTTCCGTTCCACTTCAGAAAAAAGGTACCTGCACTGGTTTCAATTTTTGAGGCGTGGTTGATGCAACCGCCACCTAAAGAATCTGAAGTGTAAATTTTTACATCTTCTCCAAATTTCTTTGAAAGGTGGGATTCAACTTCTTTTAAAATGATTGTGTTAAATTGAAAATTCATATAAATAATTGATTTCTAAAATTACAGAATTCTTTATATTGAACCCCTACAGGGTTCCGGTTTTATTGTTGCTACTTTTACCCGTAGGTTGCACCTACGGCTATTGTTGTTGAACCCGCCAGCTGCCGGGTTCCGGACTGGCACATTTTGAAACCTTTCCGTCATTTCACTATAAAACCATTTAAAATAAAACCATTTAAATTTAGGCCTGATATCAATTTTTTTCTGTAAATATATTCAATTTTCAGAAGCCTTGTTAAACTCATTTGATAACAAATTAAATACCCATTATCTCTTGCTCTGTAATCCTGAAAGGATTGAACAACAATAGCCGTAAATGAAATTTACGGTTGAACGGATACCCATTCTCCTCAACCCTGTAAGGGTTGAACATCAAACGGAGACATAACAAAAACATATTCAAAACCTGAAAAATGTAATCTAAATCTCTTCCTCTTTTGCCTTGCTACCCAACCAAAAAACGGCACTGCCAAACCAAACAAATACGCCTAAAAGCATCAGCAAATCCTGAACGGAATGACTGATTTTTCCCAAAAAGAAAAATACCGGAAGAAGAATGGTCAGCAATAATCCTACCAATGAAATAAATTGTAGTATCTGTTTCATAACGCAGCTTTTTTCTGAAAAATTTTACTCAACAACACGAATAATACAATGGAAAAAATCCAGGCAGGCAAAGGCAGAAAATACAGTTCAACACCCACCACCTAATTCATAACCAATGCAGCCGCCAGCAATATAAACCAGGTGAGTCCGGCTGCCCAGTTGAAGTTGATTTTCATTCGCTCTGCATAATAATCCTTCAGTCCGAATTTTTTCATCAGGTAGAAGTCGGCAAAAAGGACTCCACCCATGGGTATAAGCACAAGTCCGTAAAGCGCAACAAAATCGAGCAGTTTCATAACCAGGGCCGGGAAGAGGGCGGCAACCGTTGTTATACTAAAAACGGGATAAATTTATACATTTATGTAAGTTGGCAATAAGCAATTAGCCCCGATGGTTATCGGGAGCAAAAAGACTTGCCAACTGCAATTTTGCTCCCGAATGCTCAGCGATTTTTTAAATGGTATTCATTTTAGTGAAACTGTTATATAATTCACTTAATTATAGCTCATTAATCATGCTTTCACTGAATTTAAATTTGGCGGCATTTTTTCATTATTAATAAGGTAATAAGTCCCTCAGTATTGAAAAATATTGCCCCAAAAAGAATAACGGGAGAAAAAATAGCTAAATTTAAGCTAGCCCCATGCAGTGTATACC
>JAHYIT010000040.1 GCA_019429205.1 Mariniphaga sp.
CACTTTATAATTCAATCTTATCTCCATACCGTTGGCCTGGCATAGCTATCCGGTGAGAAAAACGCAACGGCAATAGCCAGGCATTTCAATAGAAATATTCTTTTTTTGTGGAATTTGTCGTACACCCATGCTTCGTTGTGCCGGCTATTCAAAAATCGTATATTTATAAAATGAAACGGTTTGGATGGATATTACTTCTGGTTTTTTCTTTTCTGGCGGAAATCGCTGCTCAGCAACCCGATCCGTTCTTTACGGATAAAAAAGCAAAAGCCGAGGCGCAGTTATTTATGAAAAAAGCCTCTTTTACCGAACCGGCAAACTATACATCATACGATTTGATTTACCAGCGAATGGAGTGGGAGGTTGATCCGGCGGTTTATTACATCAGGGGTAAAATAACTTTTCATTTTGTAAGTAAACAAGCTAATCTTGATGAGATTCAAATCGATTTGCATAACGAAATGGTTGTAGATTCAATCACCCAAAAAGGAAGCCGGTTGGACTATTCAAGAAACGAAAATCAAATTACTGTACATCTTTATGAAATACTCAATGCAGAACAAATTGATTCGTTTTCAGTTTATTACCAGGGCGAACCACCCTCCAGCGGTTTTGGTTCTTTTATCACGGGTACGCACAACCAAATACCCGTACTTTGGACCCTTTCTGAGCCTTATGGCGCCATGGAATGGTGGCCGTGTAAACAGTCGCTTTCCGATAAAATTGATTCCATCGATATTATAGTCACCACCCCTGAGCTTTATCGCACAGCCAGCAACGGAATTCTTTTTTCAGAAAACGTTTCGGAGGGGAACAGAATCATGCACTGGAAACACCGCTATCCCATAGCTACTTATCTTGTAGCCATTGCGGTAACTAATTATGAAAATTATTCCGATTTCCTTCAGCTTGAAGATGGCAGACAAATTGAAATTCTGAATTTTGTTTATCCTGAAAATCTGGATTCGGCCAAAGTAAGAACTCCGGTTACAGTTGAGCTAATGGCGCTGTTTAATGAGCTGATTGGCGAGTATCCGTTCGCCGCTGAAAAATACGGGCATGCACAATTCGGATGGGGTGGAGGAATGGAACACCAAACCATGAGTTTTATGTTTAATTTCGGATTTGAGCTTATTTCCCACGAACTGGCTCACCAGTGGTTTGGGAATTACATCACCCTGGGAAGCTGGCAGCACATTTGGCTAAATGAAGGTTTTGCAACTTACCTCACCGGTTTGGCTTACGAACATTATAAAGATGGACTCTACTGGAACGATTGGCGGAGATTGACCGTTCAGCGAATTACCAGTCTTCCGGATGGTTCTGTTTTTGTTTCGGACACAACAGATGTTTCACGTATTTTTAATGGCAGGCTTTCTTATTCCAAAGGCGCTTATATTTTACACATGCTGCGATGGATTTTGGGCGATGAACCCTTTTTTAAAGCCTTGCAAAATTATTATAACAATCCTGAAGTGGCCAACGGATTTGCCAGCCACGAGCAGGTGGTGGCTCATTTTGAAGCCGCCGGAGATACCAGCCTGACAGAATTTTTCAACGACTGGTATTACGGTGAAGGATTTCCCGTCTATTCTCTGGAATATTCCCAAACAACAAATCAGGAGCTCAAAATTACACTCTCGCAAAGTCCTTCCCATACTTCAGTTGATTTTTTTGAAATGCCGGTTCCGGTCCGGGTTTACAATCCCGGGAAAACCGATTCTGTTGATTTTAGACTGGTTCATACAATAAACAACCAGGTTTTTGGGGTCGATCCTGGTTTTGATGTATCGGAAATAAAAATCGACCCGGATTTCTGGCTGATATCTAAAACGGCGGAAGCTGTAAAAGTTGAAATCGCCGAAAATCCGGTGCCTGTTCATGTTTTTCCAAACCCGTTTGAAAATGAAATTTCAATAATTGTAAATGGAACCCAGTCATTGCTAAAAACCAGCTTGTTTAACTCCGATGGAAAATTATTGTACCAATTCGCTAAAAATCAAACCACTCTCAATTTATATCATCTCCCGCAAGGAATTTATATCCTGAAAATTGAGACTTCGAAAAAAACAACCGAGCGAAAAATTGTAAAGTACTAAAAACAAATTCCTCCAATAATCGCACTTGTAAAAACAATTTTTTCCTCTTTCTATTTTGCATTTGTTGAAAGTCAGTTTTACCTGTTTTTCCACAATTTAGGGTCCCGGCTTGTGTGGAGCAGGGCTTCGACTTTAACTATTTGGGTTTGTTGGTTTACACGGTAATGTAACAGGTAGGGGAATTTTTTAATGCACATACATCGGACATCGTCATATTTTACGTTCAATATCATCCCAGGAAAGATAGCTGCCGGGATTATTTTTATATTTTTTTATCCGTTCCCGTACTATTTGTTTGTGTTCTTCCGGAATTACAATATCGTCCATGTTTTGTTCAGTCCACAGAACTTCACTTAGCAGCTGTTTTTCAGAAGGAGACAGTTGCTTCACAATATCTACGACCTGCTTGAAGCTGAGCGGTATTTTTAATTGAACATGTTGTGTATTCATATTTATAAAATTTAAACTAAAACACTATGTGGTTTAGTTTATTCGTAGTAATTATTTTTTAAGTATTTGTGCTTACTGTTATTGCAAATTTAGTCAATAAAAGATTATAATATTTTATTGAGAAGGTAAATTTACATTTTAGCCTGAAAGAAAAAGGCTTTTAAAGCAACCCGAATTTTATAGCAGCTATACAACGTAACTGTGCACAACAACTAAAAGAGTTGTATCAAATTTGAAAACAAGTTTCAATATTTGCTTCACTTTCGCAGTGTAGTGAATACGTTTACGACTCTTATTGTGGAACGGTGCCCGCAACATTTTTTTTTAAAAAAGCAAAATCCTATCTGAAATTCCCCAACTTTTTTTACCTTCGTGTTACGAACTTTAAAAATTGTAACACTATGTCGGTTTCACGTTTTGGCGTTTCGTTGGACGAGGATTTATTAAAAGCGCTCGACAGTTATGTCGTTGAAAACGGTTTTTCCAACCGGTCGCAGGCAATCCGTCACCTCATCGAAAAGAACATGGTGGAAGAAAAATGGAAATGCGACAACATTGTTGCAGGAGCCGTTGTATTGGTTTTCAACCACGAAAAGGCCGACATCCTGAAAAAGTCTGCTGAAATTCAATTTGAATACCGTAATGTAGTGCTTTCTTCTCAAGGCTTTTACCTGAACGAACAAAATTACCTCGAAATTATTGCAGTAAAAGGTCCATCGAAAAAACTTACTGAAATTTCGGATAAATTAATCAGCATTAAAGGAATTCAACACGGGAAACTGGTAATGAGCAAAGCCGAATAATTTTTTTGACTTTATGGTAACACAAATATTGAAATTGGTAACACTAATTAATTTAAAAATGAAAAGATTCGGAATTTTTACGATTGTAATTTGCTTTTTGGTTCTGTTTTTTCTTCCAACTTCAGGAATCGCTCAGGCAAGTTTCAACCTAATTGATACAATAAAAATTGAAGAGGTTGTTGTAACCGGAACTCCGGTTCGGGTAAACAGGAACAATGTTCCCATGGCTGTTTCGGTAATTAACCGGGCACAAATTGAAGAAACCGATGAATCGGCATTGCTGCCAGTACTTAACGGCAAAGTACCCGGTTTGTTTGTAACCGAAAGAGGTGTTACCGGTTTTGGTGTGGCTGGAGGTTCTGCCGGGCAGATTTCCATTCGGGGCATTGGAGGTTCGCCTACTACCGGCGTATTAATGCTCATCGACGGGCATCCGCAATTTATGGGGATAATGGGCCATCCGCTTCCCGATTCTTACGTGGCTTCTGATGCCGAACGTGTGGAAGTGATTCGTGGCCCGGCTTCCATTCTTTATGGTTCAAATGCCATGGGTGGTGTAATTAATATCATTACCAAAAAACAATCTTCTGAAGGAGTAAATGGCAACGCTAGAGTTTCATACGGTTCTTTTAATACACAAAAATATATGGGGTCGGTTGGGTATAAAAAAAACAAGTTTAGTGCTTTTATTTCCGGCAATCATGACAACACCGATGGCCATCGCGAGCATTCAGATTTTAGAATCAACAATGGCTATGTAAAACTTGCTTACGATATAAATAAAAATTTCAATGTAAATACCGACTTGAGTTTAGCAGTATTTGAAGCAGCCGATCCAGGTCCCGATACGTTAAATGCCAATCCGGGAGAACGAATTGATATTACCCGTGGCTACTGGGCATTTACTCTTCAAAACGAATTCGAAAAAGCGTCAGGTGCTCTAAAAGTATTTTATAATTTCGGGGAACACAACATAACCGATGGTTTTCTTTCCAATGACCACAATTACGGTTTCAACCTTTACGAATCGCTGAAACTTTTAACAGGAAATAATCTGACACTTGGTGTTGATTACATGAATTACGGTGGTATGGCGGAAAATTTGCTGGCCATGAACGGAAACGGGATTGTTTTTGCCGACACTACGGTTACTGAAACAGGTGTTTATGGTTTTGTGCAGCAATCGCTTTTTCAAGATTTAATTTTGAATGCCGGACTTCGTTATCAAAATCACAGCGTTTACGGAAATCATTGGATACCGTCGGCTGGTTTTGCCTGGAGATTGGCAAATTCTGTAAACTGGAAAGGGAATGTTTCCAAAGGATTTCGCAGTCCAACCATTCGTGAACTGTTTTTATGGGGGCCGAATCCCGAACTGGACCCGGAATCCATAATCAATTATGAAACAGGATTTTCCAATTCTTTTTTCAACCTGAAAATGAATGCAGAAATTACTTTTTTCTACGTAAAAGGAGACAATCTGATTGTGACGGTTCCTATGCAGGGTTTGCGTAACGTCGGCGAAATCAGCAACAAAGGAATTGAGTTTCTTGTAAACATACAACCCGTTAATAATTTGAAACTGGAAAGCACGTACAGTTATATTAATATGAAAAACCCGGTATATGCAACGCCGGAACATCATCTCTATTTTAGTGCAAACTACAGGTGGAAAAAACTCCAGTTAATGGGCAGCATTCAGCAAATAAGTAACCTGGATAATGATCCAACTCCGGCAGTGGCAAGCGAAGATTACACGCTTCTAAAAGCAAAAGCAGTTTACAATATCAACAAATACCTGAAGTGGTATGTGAGCGGCGAAAATTTACTTAATGAAGATTACCAGGTAAACCGCTATTACACCATGCCTGGTGCAACCGTTTTTTCAGGATTAAATATTGTTTTCTGATATTTTATTTTGAATTAAAGTCAAAGTGTAATTCATTCCTGGTATTCATTTTTTTTATTGCGGAAAATCAATTTGAGTTTTTTCGATTTCTTTTCTTAATTTGGTCAGCGTAAATAAAAATGCTAAACCAATGGAAAAGAATACCCGTCGTGAGTTTATCTCAAAAAGTACCGCAGCAGTAGCCGGCGTCTCTGTTGGGCTTCATGCTTTCGGCTCAAAGCAAACATCAAAAATATTTGGCGCCAACGATAAAATTAGAGTTGGTTTTATAGGAGTTGGAAACCGTGGATCGCAGTTGCTGGAGCGTTTTATGGAAAACAGCGACGTGGAAGTGGCTGCTTTGTGCGATGTGTATGAACCTTATGCTTTACGCGACAAAAGCAAGGTTTCGGGAAAATTTATTGAATTACTTGAGGGAAGAATACCTGAATTAGGCGAAACTTTTCCGAAAGCGCCTAAAATCTACAAAGATTATCGTGAACTTCTTGCAGATAAAGACATTGATGCTGTTTGCATTGCCACACCCGACCATTGGCATGCTTTGCAATGTATTGATGCATGCAGCGCCGGACTGGATGTTTATGTGGAAAAACCGCTTACCATCACCATAAAAGAAGGCCGGGCCATGATTAATGCACAAAAAAGTGCCGGAAATACGGTGCAGGTTGGTTTGCACAGGAGAGGATCAGTAGTTTACCAGAAAATGGTAAAAGAAGCGCTGGTCAAAAAAATCGGGAAGGTTCTTTCGGCCAGTGCTTTTCGAATAAGCAACATGTTTCCCGATGGCATTGGCAGTTTAAATCCTGAAACCCCACCCACCGGTTTCGATTGGGACATGTGGCTTGGTCCGCGGGCGGCAAGGCCGTTTCAGTACAATATTGCACCTTATTATTTTCGCTGGTGGAGCGATTATTCCACGCAAATGGGAAACTGGGGAGTACATTATATGGATGCCATTCGCTGGCTGGCTGGTGAAACAGCTCCTTCAGCTATTTCTGCCCACGGGGGAAAATATGTTTTGACTGACGACCGCGATATTCCAGATACCATGGATGTCCTTTTTGAGTTTAAATCGGGGATGAATATTAAATTCAGTATTTACGAAGCAACGTCAGGCACTGGAATCAATGGGGGTGAGATTGAACTGAACGGAACAAAAGGTACTTTGGTTTCAAACGAAAACGGTTATGAAATAAAACCTTCCAGACCCGGTCAGTTTCAAAAATGGAAGCAACAAATTGATTCGGAGAAATATGATTTGCGAGGTGATACTGATTTTATCGCCAAAGGGAATGAAACTGACAGCACGTCCCGGTTAATTCGCAACTTTCTTGATTGTATCAAAAACAAGGAAACTCCATGGTGTACTCTTGAAGATGGACATAAGTCAACCTGTTTTGCCCATTTGGCAAATATTGCTTTAAAAACAGGAAAACGGTTGGAGTGGGATGCAGAAAAAGAAATATTTACAAACGCTTCTGAGGCAAATGAACTTTTGCATTACGAATACCGAAAGCCCTGGAAACTGAAGGGAATTTAAATCACAAAAGAATTTATGACGATGCAATCAAGAAGAAATTTTATTAAAAAGAGTTTGGCTGGCGCTGCTGCGATTGGCATGGCCGGTTCGGTTTGGGCGGGTGAAATGCTGGGGCCGGAAACCAAACGTCCGATTCATGTTTTTACCAAATGCCTGCAATTTTTGAGTTATGAAGAAATGGCTGAAGTGCTTGCAAAACATGGTTTTGCCGGGGCAGATTTAACCGTCAGGCCTGGCGGCCAGGTTTTGCCCGAAAATGTGGAAATGGATCTGCCAAAGGCTGTAAAAGCGCTGCGGAATTTGGGAATTGATTCAAAAATGATAACAACTTCGGTAAATAATCCGGAGGATAAATTTACACGGCCCATTTTGAAAACAATGGCTGAACTGGGAATCAGGTATTACAGGACCGGTTATATAGATTACGACAACTCCAAATCAATTCCCGATAACCTGGAGGCTCACAAAACTACATTTGAGAAACTGGAAAAATTAAACCGGGAATACGGGGTAACGGGCAACTATCAAAACCACTCCGGGCGGCGTGTTGGAGGTCCGGTTTGGGATTTGTATGAACTTTTGAAAGATCTTAATCCCGAACACATTGGAGTTCAGTACGATGTTCGCCATGCCACAGTTGAGGGCGGTGTTTCCTGGCCGCTGGGTTTACAATTGCTGGCTCCCTGGATTCGAACTACTGACATTAAGGATTTTGTTTGGGAAAAGAACGAAAAAGGAGAGTGGAAAATAAAAAATGTTCCGCTGGGAGAGGGAATGGTCGATTTCAAAACTTATTTAGAATTGTATAAATCTTTGGGAATCGAAGGGCCGGTTTCCATTCATTATGAATACGATTTGGGTGGGGCCGAGCATGGCAGCAGAAATCCGGAAATGCCATTGGGTGAGATTTCAGAATGGTTGAAAAAGGATTTGAATTTTCTGAAAAATCAGTTCCGTGAATTCAGTTTATAAATTGAAAACCAAATAGTTTCGTTTTTATTTTTTTGAAGAAAATTCGAAATAAAATTACTTTGTATTTAATTTAGATTTAATGGGAAAAGAAACATCAATAAAAATCATTGGTACCAATTCAAATTTTGAACGAGAGCCGCTAATCCGGCCATTTGGTTTTAAAGGAGGATTTCTTTCGGAAATCTGGCAAACAGTTGCTCAGGTAAAATCTTCTACAGGCAATATTTCCACTGGCCTGTGTTCACAAAGTGTGTTGTGGTCTGATGCCGAAGTTTTCAGTTGTTTTTCTGAAAGCGGTGGCAATGCGTTGATGTTTGCTGTAACAGAATACGCCTTGTCCATTCTGAGAGACAGGCAGTTTACTTCACCGGTTAAGTTGCTGGATGACATACTGGATGAAGTTTTCAACTATGCCAAAAAGATTACCGGGAATCCGGGATTGCGAAAAACTTTCGCCCTGAATTCAATGGTTGGCGTTGACAATGCAATTTGGTTGTTGTATGCCAAAGAAAATGGTTTGAATACTTTTGATGAGATGATTCCGGCAGAATACAGGGATCTCCTTTCGTACCGGCATAAAAAAGTGGCAGGTATTCCGTTAATGGCATATTCCATTCCGGTTAGTGAGATAAAACAGGCTGCCGATGACGGGTTTTATTTTATGAAAATAAAAATTGGACAACCCGGAGCACAGGATGAAATGCTTGAAAAAGATAAAGCGCGGTTAACAGAAATTCATCAGGCAATAGGGAATTACAGGACAGAACACACCCAAAGCGGAAAATTGCCCTACTATTTCGATGCCAACGGGCGTTATGAAAAAAAGGAAACATTGCTTAAGTTAATTGATCATGCCGAAAAGTTAGGTGCATTGGAACAAATCGCCCTGATTGAAGAACCTTTTCCTGAGGAATTGGAAATTGACGTTTCAGATATTCCGGTTCGTTTAGCTGCCGACGAAAGTGCACACACTGACAAAGACGCGTTGGCCCGCATCCAAATGGGTTATGGGGCAATCGCGTTAAAACCCATTGCCAAAACTCTGAGCATGACCCTGAAAATTGCGCGAATAGCAGCGCATGAAAACATTCCGTGTTTTTGCGCTGATCTTACGGTGAATCCTGTTCTAGTGGATTGGAACAAAAATGTAGCCGCACGCCTGAAACCATTTCCCGGACTGGAAACCGGATTGCTGGAAACCAACGGCCATCAGAATTATAAAAACTGGGAAAAAATGGAATCATTTCATTCGTTTTCAGAGGCTTCCTGGCGAAAAGTCCAAAAGGGAGTTTTTGAACTTGATTCAACATTTTACAGCCAAAGCGGAGGAATTTTTAAAGATTCAGCACACTATTCAAAATTACTCGGGGAGTTTTAAAATTCTGCAAAATTCGACCTACCTGTTGTGTAAATCGTTTTTAAATGAAGTTCTTACACAGCGAAAGCCGATGTATGATTTTGCAGTGTCCTGATATTCAAATGTCCGGGTTGATACACGAATAAAATAGGAAATATCTTTCCAGGACCCTCCACGGATAACTTTGCGTTTCATCACCGGAGGATCGTCGGGTTTTGCGTTGTACTCCAGTTCCGGGTTCAAGTCGTTTACAATATCGTAAGCTGCTTCGTAGTATGCGCTGCTGGTCCATTCGGCCACATTCCCGGCCATATCATACAATCCGTAATTGTTTGGATCGAACTGGCCTGCTCTCATGGCAACTGTTGTTGAGGGGCTATCGGAGACATAATTTCCGCGCAGTGGTTTAAAATTGGCCACAAAACAACCCTTTTCACTTCTGGTATAGTAACTTCCCCAAGGGTAGATGGTGCCGTTCAGTCCGCCACGTGCAGCCAGTTCCCATTCGGTTTCGGTTGGAAGGCGGTAATCATGGGCCGGAGCTTCTCTCAGTCTGCTTGAAAAATCTTGCTGAATTTTGGTGCGCCAGTTGCAAAATGCCTGTGCCTGTTTCCAGGTAACCCCAACAACCGGATAATCGTCGAAAGCCACGTGCGAAAAATATTTTAAGGTGAATGGTTCGTTGTAGGTGTAAGTGAAATCCCTTATCCAGCTTAACGTATCGGGATAAACCGGAACCATTTCCCGCATTAAAAAATCACTTCTGTTGGAAACAGGAATGGTTTCTCCCTGCTGATTAACTACCGAACCTTCGTATCGTTTAGTTTCAAAATTGTAGCTGTTTTTTCGCTGGGCTGCTTGTTTGTAATCAACCCAGTAATATTCGTAAACAAGCTTGCGGGAGTCTATTTCTTTATGGAATACAAGCCGTTCTTCGTCCGGAATATACAGTTCATTCATGGCCATGCGGGTGTCCGGATCGCGCCAGTCAATTTTTTCTCCCCAGTTAATAGTTGGATCATCCAGCGGAACACCTCTTCTGTCTTCGGTAATTAAATATTCGGGATAAGTTTGACCCAGCAATTTGCGTGCAATAGAATCGCGCACCCAATAAACAAATTGTCGGTATTCATTGTTGGTAATTTCGGTATCGTCCATCCAAAATGCTTCAACAGATACTCTTTTCGATTTTTCCCCGAAAGTTTTCACTTCGTCGTCGGAAGGGCCAATAACATAAGAACCGCGGGGAATGTGAACCATCCCGAAAGGTGACGGTTCGAACCAGTTATTTGATTTTCGTTCTCCGCCGGGAAGATATTGTACAATCTCGTTTTTGCACGAATGGGAAAGCAACCCTGCCACCAGAATAATATAGATTGTTGCTCTTCTCATTCATTTTTAATATTCCCAAAGGTTTTGTTCATAATCGAAAATCTCATTTTCAATTCGTTTTGACTCAAGCATAGCATTTTTTCCACTCAAATAAGCACTGATATCGCGGTTATTGTAAACATTCGATTCCTTTACAACATAACTGTTAAAGAACCTTTTAATGAACAGGTCATCAAACGACATAGATTGAGCCTGATTGTAAGGATTTAAAACCAGGTTTGTAGCCAGAAGATTACGAACTTCAGGATAATAAACCCAGAATACTTTTTGCCGCTGTACCTGGGATTGTTCTTCGTTTTCCCGGACAAACTCCCGAATGGGGCAAATTCCAATAATTCTTACATTCAGCGAAGAAGTCTGCTTATCGAAATACCATTCTTCTTTTACCATGTATTGTTTAATCTCACCGGGTCTGATTTCTCCCTGAATGGTAACTGTTTTGCGATCCCCTGTGTCGAAATCGATAGTTTCTTCTGTTGATTCCTCCGCACCAAATGCTTCCTGCACCTGTTCGTAAGTCATGGGCACTTTAAAATCGTCGTCCAACCGGGCATCATAAGGTGTAATCTGACCATTTTGGACTCCTTCAAGAAGCAGGTTTATTAAATTTATTCTTCCATCCATTTCGGTGGTTGGATAATAGAGTGTCAGGTTCATTTTTTCCCTAAGATCAATAATCCGCCAGATTTGTTTTGACCAGAAAACATCAGCTTCCCTTACTGATGGAAGCGGCATAGGTTTCTTCTGAAACATATCGGATTTTTGATAAGCTCCGTTAACAATTTGAGCATCTGAAACTTTTCCCAACAAGGAAAGTACGATAACCAGCATTCCTGTTTTAGCAATTAACTTCCTCATTTTTATTGTATTTTAAACGGAATTGGATCCAGATCGCGGGTAGTGCCATCATCTCCAACTGCCCTGATGTTTGAAATATAAATTATATTGTTTGGATTGAGTCTTCTGAATTGGTCTTTTTGTTCATCTGTAAATCGGTTTGAGTTACTTTCAAAAAAGTTAACATAACCGCCTGCTGCTGAGATTTCAACCCTGAATTGGGTTACGGTGTATCTGAAATCGAAATCAAAATCTTCGAGTACTGCCATCACCCCATCTTCTACCAAAAGACGTTCTTTTCGAATGTTTCCTCCGGCTTGCCCTGCAACCTGTGCAACAGGGTCGGGAACTCTTTTAACACGCCAGTTTGAAGTGCCCAGCAATCGTCTTTGACCTCCAATGTTGGCATGTACCGAAACAGTTGTTCTGCGCCCCAGTTCATCCAGTTCATTGGGATTAATAATGAATTCATTGCCTCTTTTCTGAATTGATCCGTTGGTCATGGTAACTTCAAGATTCTCCTGCGGAATTCCACCGCCACCAACATCGAACGGATTATCCAAACCCCTGTAAAAAACGTTCATGTTGGTTGCCGACATGGTAACGCTTGGTTGGGTAACCTGGTATTCTTGTTTGAACGGATAATTTTTAATTATTCCGGCAGGTGTTTTATACTTGATCAGACCACTCCAGCTAAAAAATCCGGGCTCGGTGGTTTTAATCCTGTAGGTTGCTTTTCCGTCCTGCACGGGTACCGACCGGTTATTAATCAATATTTCCGGTTGTTGTGTGGTGTCTTCGGCAGCCAGAAAAACTTCTGCCACATATTCGTCGCCTTGCAGAACCACACTTGAATTCGGAATAACCCTTGCACCCAGTTTGTTGAATAAAAATGCGCCTGCATCAATTTGAGAAAATAAATAGTTGATAAGATTGGCTTCCGAATTTTTAACGTCAATTTGAATTTTTGATAAAAGGGCAAGAATAGCCACCAGAGGTTTATCGAGAAAACGTTCAGATTCCCACGATTTGTTTTCACCACCCTCTTTCAAATTGGCAGGTGGATCTGAAGTGTCGAGGGAACTTAAAATGGTATTTATTAAATCTTCGTCAGAATCATCAACAAGTGAAATAAGCGTAGAGCGGTAAATTTCAATTTTCTCTTTTAATTCTGTCGCATTTTTCTGGGTGATCATAAATTCAGAAGGAGCATTCAAATCGTCTGCTTTTGAAATTTTAAGCGTATCACCCTCGTTGGTAGCCAGAAAAAAATCATCGGATGAAAGAGGTTCCTCTTTTGAAACGGGTTTTGCTCCGGATCGAATGACCATTTCTTTTTTAATGGTGCCAATAAAAGCAATTAAACTGTCGGTTTTTGTTTTAACGATGTCTGCTTTTTCTTTCCATTCTCTCACTCTCGTTTCGTTTTCAGCAAAGGCCTGGTCGAAGCGGGCATACACCTGCGCATTTTTCATGTCCACGGTCTCAAGAGTTTGAAGCAGGCTGATGTCCACAACCTTAAATGCTTCGAGTACCTCAGCCGCAACGTTTAACGCCAGCATTGCGGTGAGTACAAGGTACATCATGTTTATCATTTTTTGCCGCGGTGATTCCGGACAATTCTTTGAACTCATAATTCAGTTACTTCAAATTATTACTTTTTGTAACTCAGTGCACCCAACATATTACCATAAATGGTATTAAGTGCTTCCAAATGTTTGTTTAGCTGCTCAGCATTTTCTTTGTATTTCTGCAATTCAGAAACCGAAGAGGCCAGTATTTCATTCATTTGTGAAATATCCTGGCTGAATTTATGACTGGCTTCAAACTGCGATTTGGTTCCTTTTAGTTGCGTTTCAAAACTTTCGTTCAATGCATGAACATTTTGATTTAGCTTTTCAAGATTCTGGGAGTAAACTTTGGAATTATCACCAATATTTTTCAACTCGGTAGTAAATGAACTGGATGCGCCATTAAAGGTTTCCGAAAGTTTGTTCCCGGTTTCTTTCAGTTTCGTTGAAAAATCTTCGCTGCTGTTATGCAACTTTTCAATAGCAGTTGTTCCTGTCTCACTTAGCTGTTTCGATGCAGTTGAATAAGAATGAATAAGCTTTTCAACCGATGCATTTACCGATTCGTTTGCCCGTTTGTTAATTTCAGCAAACGAATTCATTGATTCAGAAGCTGAACTCAGGTTTTTGACATACATATCAGTGGCGAGCGTTGCCGTTGAAATATCACTGATACCACGTGCAGCGCTGGTTAAATCTGTAAGGCTTTTCCCTACCTTGTCCAATAACTCGGGCGAAATTTCGGAAGATGAAAACAATTGGTCAAACCCATTTTTTCCTTTCTTGTTGTATTCTTCCAGTTCCATCATTTCGTAGTCGTCACGTAATTCAGGATACACTTTTGCCCACTCGGGCATTTCAAGTGGTGGTTCAAAAGCCGACAAGAAGAAAATGAATGCTTCTGTCATCAAACCAATGGTAAGAAGAAGGCCAGAATATTGCCAGTGCTGGAGTTTAAACAGTGCCCCGATCATAACTACTGATGCACCCCAACCATAAACATAACCCATAAATGTTTTCCAGCGCTTTGTTTTAAAAATTTCTCCTATATTCATTTTATAGTGGTAAAAAGATTAGTACTAATTAATTAAATTCTTCCCCAAAAGTTGAACGGACACAACGAAATCCAACGAATGATTTGGTTGAATCCTGGTATTCAAAACTACGGGTTGATACCTGGGTGAAATATGCAATGTCTTTCCATGAACCTCCACGCACAACTTTCCGTTTCATCACAGGTGGATCATCTGGTCGTGCATTGTAGGTAAAAGTTGGGTTTAGATCGCTGAAATAGCTGTACCCGGCTTCGTCGTATGCTGTTTCAGTCCATTCAGCCACATTCCCCGACATATCGTAAATTCCGTATTCATTAGGTTCGTAACTGCCCACTTTCATGGTGGAAATTCCGCCGTCTTCTACATAGTTACCACGTAAGGGTTTGAAATTGGCCAGGAAAACGCCGTCTTCATCGCGGCTGTAATATCCCCCCCAGGGGTACATTGAAAAATCTTTGCCGCCACGTGCTGCATATTCCCACTCAACCTCTGTTGGCAGGCGGTAAGCCTGAAGCGTAGGTTGTCTTCTGGTAGTAAGGTAATCAGACTGGATTTTTGTACGCCAGTTGCAAAATGCCAGCGCCTGTTTCCAGGTAACTCCCACCACTGGATATTCGTCGAATCCGGGATGCCAGAAATACCGGGTTGCCCAGGGTTCGTTGTAAGAATAGGTGAAGTCTCTGATCCACGTTAGCGTGTCAGGATATACCTGAACCTGATCGTTCATAATAAATGCTGACCGGTTGTCGATGGGTCTAAGTTCACCCTGGCTGTCGTAAACATTCCCTTCGTAACGTTGTGTTTCGAAGTTGTAACTGTTCGACCGTTTGGCTGCCTGCTGCAAATCAATCCACCAATATTCATAAACAAGTTTTCGGGAGTCAATTTCTTTTTTGCCGAAAAAGCGTTCGTTTTCCGGTATGAACAGATCTTCCATGGCCATTTGGTAATCGGGGTCACTCCAGTCAATTTTTTCGCGCCAGTTAATTCTTGGCGGGTCAATCGGAGTTCCATTCCTGTCTTCGGTTATCAGAAACTCAGGGTACTGGTCTCCCAACATTCTGCGGGCTGTTGAATCTTTTACCCAGGTAACAAACTGGCGGTATTCATTGTTGGTAATTTCGGTGTCATCCATCCAAAAAGCTTCCTGAGAAACTGTTTTGGTTGGAATACCTGCCATGGCAGGATCCTGATCACTTGGTCCGATATTGAAACTACCCCTTCGAACATAAACCATTCCATAGGGTTGTGTTTCCCGCCATTTGGGTCTTTTTTGCACACCTATTAATTCTCCGTTTCCGGAGGGATTGCAACCTGTAAAACTAAACAGGGTTAAGAGTGCAATTGCGATTAAAAGAAGTTTTTTCATAGCTCAAATATATGGCTTTCTTTATAAAAATCTAATACTTTTATATTTCTGGTTTCGGTTTCGTTCCAAATTTACTGAATAACCAACAAATATTTCATGCGATGCAAACCCGTAATACCCGATAGCAGAAGTGACCAAATCAAAAGAATAACCCACTTTTAAACCATTGGCCAATTCAAGTCCCATTAAAAGTGCAACTGCATCTTGAATTCTGTATGAGAGTCCTCCCCAAAACCTGTCATCATAAACAATATTTGCATTTAAATCCAGTTGCCAGGTTGCCACATCGGTTTTAAATAAAAACGATGGCCGCAACTCAAATAACGGATCAGCCATTTTAATATTGTATCCACCCATTAAATAATAGTGTCTGGTTAAATAGCTTCGTGCTGTTTCATCATATTCAATGGTTGCCTGATTGATATGTGTGGCCGATATTCCCAAAAAATATTGATTGGATGACAAGTACAAGCCGCTACCCACATCAAATGCCACCTGGCTGGCTTCTCCCTGAGGGATTCCGGGATCGGAACCGGGCTGAGTGGTTAATCCCAAATCATCTTCCGGAATTTCCCATTCGCCATTTATTGCCTGGTTGTATAATCCGAGGGAAACCCCTATTCCGAGCGTTCCAAAGCTCAGTTCGGTCCGGTAAGCATAATTTCCGTTAATCAGTATGTTTTTTGCATTTCCCAATTGGTCGCTAATAATATTTATTCCAAGGCCTCCGGGGGCGCCAAAAGCATTAATTGCAGCATCTGCACTAAATACCAGTGTTTTTGGTGCTCCTTTCATACCTTCCCATTGATATCTGTTTAAAATTAGTCCGCTTACAGTATTTTCAGCTCCGGAAAATCCTGGGTTTACTCCCAATTTATAAAACATGTTGTTTGTAAATTGCGGATCTATCTGACCCAAAGCTGCTAATTTTATAAGCAACAACAAATATAGAAAAGAAATTATTTTTTTCATACACCTTTTTGGATGCGCCATAAAAATTCTCAAATCAGGCTAAAGAAATAAAAAAATGTTGTTTGTAGCAAACTTCTGTTAACCTGGTATGCAATGAACGCTGGCATTTTGGTATTATTTTGATAACCCGTCCATTTTTTGAATGAATTTGAGCCATCTGCCTGGTATTTCATTACCTGCTGCTTCCTGATATTCCTTCTGAGTACAGGCCACTTCAAATGTTTCACCTGAAATGGATTGAACCTCGAACCACCAGCGGTTGGTTTCCTCTTCGTGCCTGAAAATAACCGGGTGTTCCAATCCGTCAATTGCTACTTTGTAAACCGTTTTTTCTCCGGGAACTTTCTTTCCGGCTAGTCCTTCCAAAAAATACCAGATAATTTCGGCTCCAAGGTTCAGTGTTGTGCAGGTTTTACTTTTTATGTTTTCAAACATGTTAAACAGGCCAAAAACACTAAGTTTTGTACTTAACCCGGCATACCGCGCCAACTGGCAGGCTTCGTCGCTGCGTAACCCGTTTGGATTTTTTTGAGGAGTAGAGGGCGCATCGGTGAATTTTATTGCTCCCATATCAAACGACAAAACATTTGCATTTCGCAACAGAAGTTCGGCATTGGTAAAATCATCCCGTAACTGACCCAACCGAAGGTGTTCTCCAACCGGCTTGGTTTGTGCAATTAATTTTTCGCCAACCAAATGGGCTTGGTAACCTATCAGGCTGAAATGGAAAAGATTGGGCAGGTTTTTAAAAACACGGGAAAGATAGTTGGTTGAATTAAACGTTTCGGTTCCTTTTTTAACATCAAGGATGGAATCAACTGCAGCCAGCCAAAAGAAACGTTCGTTTTTAAATGCTTCACAAATTCCTGTTGTTAAATCCTGGCTTCCTCCCAAAATAACGGCAACAATATTCATTTCGCGAAGGTACTCAATCACGTCTCTAAGTGCCAGAAAAGTTCCTTTTGCACTTGTGGCTGGTTTCAGGTTTCCCAAATCAACAATAGTCAAATTATTATCGAAAGCAGCCAGTTGATAAAGTGCTGTTCTTATTTTATCGGGAGTTCCGGTTTTTTGCGGTTCTCCGTTTTCAACCGGAACACCAATAATTGCTGCATCGATGCCGGTAAGATTTGTTTGCACCAACTTCAGGGTGGTTTTTTCTATTTCCGGCCCCAGGGAATATTTTCCCAAAGGATTGGTTTCTTTTGTAATGACAGAAAAATCAAAAGGTTCAAAATAGTCGGGCAAATTCATACTCTGAGTTTTTGCAAAAATAAAGGCAAATGATAAAACATCTGTCTTTGTTTTCGTTTATTTCTTTTTCCGTCCTCGTTTCGTTTTTGGCTCAGGAGCTGTGTCGATGATTTTTTTACAATCTTCGAGCGAAAGTTCCTCTGCCTTCACTTTTTTCGGAATTTTGTAGTTTTTCTTTTTGAAAGAAATGTAGGGACCCCACCGGCCATTCAGCACTGTTAATTCGGGCTCTTCATCAAAAGTTTTAATAACTGCCTTCCGGTCTTTTTCTCTTTTTGTTTCAATCAATTCAACAGCCCGGTCGAGTTCAACGGTAAACGGGTCATCTTCTTTGCCAAGGGAAACAAATTTATTGTCGTGTCTGATGTAGGGGCCAAACCGGCCAATACTTACGGTCACTTTTTTGTTTTCATATTCGCCCAAATCGCGCGGAAGTTTGAATAATTCGAGTGTATCTTCCAGGGTAATGGTTTCCAGGTGCTGTCCGGTGCGGAGGCTGGCAAATTGTGGTTTTTCATCGTTATCTTCCGACGAGGCTTCTCCCAGCTGGGCAACCGGGCCATACCGGCCAATTTTTACCGAAACCTGTTTTCCGGTTTTGGGGTCTTTCCCAAGAATGCGTTCGCCTTTCGAGCGCTCAGAGTTTTTAAGCACATTTTCTACCTGCCCGTGAAATGGCTGATAAAATTTATCAATCATTTCGTTCCAGACTTTTTCTCCTTCGGCAATGTCGTCAAATTCTTTTTCAACACTGGCTGTGAAATTGTAATCCATAATCTGTTCGAAATTTTCCATCAGAAAGTCGTTAACAACCATGCCAATATCGGTCGGAAAAAGTTTCGATTTTTCGGCGCCGGTAATTTCAGTTTTGGTTTTTTCTGAAATTTTGTTGCTTTTTAAGGTTACAATTTCAAAATTCCGTTCAAGGCCGGGCCGGTCTTCTTTTACTACGTAATTGCGATTTTGAATGGTGGTGATGGTAGGCGCAAAAGTTGACGGCCTGCCAATGCCCAGTTCTTCCAGTTTTTTAACCAGCGAAGCCTCGGTGTATCGTGGTGGCCGTTGGGAAAAACGCTGTGTGGCCAAAATGGAAGACATCCGCAGCACATCTTTGACTTTTAACGGAGGAATAATTTCCTGACCGGCAGGTGCGGTCCCATTCTCGTCGTCGGTCGATTCCATGTAAACTTTCAGGAATCCGTCGAAAATAATCACTTCGCCAGAAACAGTAAAAATTTCGGGAGCCGTTGATACCGAAATGGAAACTGTTGTTTTTTCCAGTTTGGCATCAGCCATTTGCGAGGCTATGGTGCGTTTCCAGATGAGTTCATAAAGCCGCTGTTCCTGGGCTGAACCACTCACTGTCTCATTGCTCATATATGTTGGCCTTATGGCTTCGTGCGCCTCTTGAGCCCCTTTCGATTTTGAACTGAATTTTCTGATTTTTACATAGTCCTCGCCATGCAATTCAATAATTTTTTGTTTGGTTGTGTTTATGGCCAAACCGGAAAGATTTACTGAATCGGTACGCATGTAGGTGATTTTTCCGCTTTCGTACAGGCGTTGAGCAACCGACATGGTTTGTGCAACCGAAAAGCTCAGTTTGCGGCTGGCTTCCTGTTGCAGGGTTGAGGTAGTAAACGGCGGTGCCGGCGAACGTTTGGCCGGTTTTTTTACCACATCGGCAATCGAAAATTCGGCTGACTGGCATTTTTCCAGAAAAGCAAAAGCTTCTTTTTTTGTTGGAAACCTTTTGTTCAGTTCAGCTTTCAGTTCTGCCGGATTTCCGTTTTCATCTTTTGCCAGAAACGTGCCGGTAACCCTGTACCAGGTTTCACTTTTAAAGTTGATTATTTCGCGCTCGCGTTCCACAATTAAGCGCACGGCCACCGATTGTACCCTTCCGGCTGAAAGAGCCGGTTTTACTTTTTTCCATAAAACCGGCGATACTTCGAATCCAACAATGCGGTCAAGAACCCGGCGGGCCTGCTGGGCATTTACCAAATTATCGTCAATCGACCGGGGATTTTCAATGGCACGCTGAATGGCTTCTTTTGTAATTTCATGAAAAACAATCCGTTTGGTATTTTTCGGATCGAGTTTCAAAACTTCTTTCAAATGCCATGCAATGGCTTCACCCTCACGGTCTTCATCGGAAGCGAGCCAGACCGTTTCGGCGCCTTTGGCCATTTTTTTTAGTTCAGCAACAATTTTTTTCTTGTCGGGGGTAACTACATATTTTGGCTGGTAATTTTTCTCCAAATCAATCCCAAAATCTTTTTTCTCCAAATCACGAATGTGCCCCATACACGAGGTTACAGTGTATCCTTTTCCCAAAAATTTCTCAATGGTTTTTGCTTTTGCCGGCGACTCAACTATCACAAGATTTTCTTGCATATCTTTTTATTCCTTTTTTAAAATTTTCTGCAAATTAAAGAAAATGAATCGCTAAGTTCAAAATTTAATTTGTTTATTTTAAATCTATTTATTTGAAAATGATTTAATTATTTGTGATAAAATAAAATATAACTCTACCCGAAACCGTTTATTTCATTGGTTCCACCTGGGAAAAATTTATCTTTGTGGCATTATTAAATCATGTTTTTCATGAAGAAAGAAAAAAAGCGAAACTGGAAAAAATACATTGTTGGGTTGTGGGCATTGTTTTTACTGGGCATTGCAGGGGTTGCACTTCTGTTTATTCTGATTGCCAAAGGAAATTTAGGTTTTATGCCCACTTTTGAGGAGTTGGAAAATCCGCCAAATATTCTTGCTTCTGAAATATTTTCGGAAGACGGGAAAATACTTGATAAATATTTTATTCATGAAAACCGCACATTCGTAAACTACGAAAATCTTCCTCAACATTTAATCGACGCATTAATTGCAACAGAAGACGTCAGGTTTTACAGACATTCAGGAATCGATCTTCGTGGATTGGTGCGTGTATTTAAAGGAGTAATTACGGGAGACTCCAGGTCGGGCGGGGGAAGCACCCTCAGCCAGCAGTTGGCAAAAATGTTATTTCCCCGCGAAGACTTGTCAGGTCCAGTCGATTTGGCACTTCGCAAGTTCAAGGAATGGGTTATTGCAGTGAAGATTGAACGCAGTTATACCAAAGAGGAAATTGTTTTAATGTACCTGAACAAGTATGATTTTCTGAACCTGGCGGTTGGAATAAAGTCGGCAGCTCAGGTTTATTTCAGCATTCCTACTGATTCGCTGCAATTGCACCAGTCGGCTATGTTGGTAGGAATGGCCCAAAATTCATCGTTATACAACCCGGTTCGTCGCCCGGAACTTGTTTTGCACCGGCGAAATGTGGTGCTGAATCAAATGGCAAAATACGGGTACATTTCAAAAGCCAAACGGGATTCTGTAAAACAACTTCCGCTTGATTTAATGTTTCAGAAAGTGGATTATAAAAGCGGTCCGGCACCTTATCTTCGTGAGTACCTGCGGCTTTCGTTAACGGCAAGAAAGCCAGATAAAAAGAATTATGCATCGTGGCAAATGCAAACCTTCAGCGAAGATTCAGTGGAATGGGAAACCAATGCGCTCTATGGCTGGTGTAATAAAAACACCAAACCCGATGGCCAGAACTATGATTTATATACCGATGGATTGCGCATTTTTACCACCATCGATGCGCGAATGCAAAGATATGCAGTGGAATCGGTGGAATATCATTTAAAAAATAATCTTCAGCCCGAATTTGACGGTGGCATGAGGTATCTGAACAATCCGCCGTTTGCCAACAATATGACCGCGGGTGAAGTTGAGGACTTGCTTAACCGTGAAATCAGACGAAGCGAACGGTACAGAGTGTTGAACAACCAGGGAAAAAGTTTCAGTGAAATAAAGGAAAATTTCAGGCAACCGGTTGATATGAGCATCTTTTCATGGAAAGGTGAAATCGATACCATTATGTCACCTTTGGACAGTATTAAATGGTATATGCGGCATTTCCGATCTTCGTTTATGGCTATGGAAACCCATTCAGGAAAAGTAAAAGCCTATGTGGGCGGTCCGAATTACAAATATTTTATGTACGATATGGTCAAAGGTGGAAAACGTCAGGTTGGGTCAACAGTAAAACCTTTCCTTTATACACTGGCCATGCAAAATGGCCTCACTCCCTGCACAAAAGTTCCTTATGTGAGTCAGCAGTTTCAAATGTGGGACGGAACGATTTGGGAGCCCAAAGATGCACAGTACGACGCAGAAAACGAAGGCAAACTGGTTACCCTGAAATGGGGACTTGCCCAATCCCGTAACAAAATTTCGGCGTGGGTAATGAAACAATTTAACCCTCAGGCAATGGCCGCGGTAATGCAGCGTATGGGAGTTTACAGCCCTATTGATCCTGTTCCTTCCATGTTTTTGGGAACTTCAGAAATAACTCTTTACGAGATGGTTGGGGCATTTAACACTTATACCAATCAGGGCGTTTATGTGAAACCCTATTTTGTTACCCGCATTGAAGACCGCTACGGAAACGTGATTGCAACGTTCCAGCCCGAGCGTCACGAAGCATTTGATGAGCAAACGGCCTACCTGATGGTTAACCTGATGCAGGGAGTTATTGATGGCGGAACGGGAATCAGGTTAAGAAACCGCGACGGATATGGGAAATTTACCATGCCAATTGCCGGAAAAACCGGAACAACCCAGAATCACTCCGACGGTTGGTTTGTTGGTACTACGCCACGGTTGACTGCCGGTGTTTGGACAGGTGCCGACCTGCGAAGCATTCATTTTCGCACGATTTCTTCGGGGCAGGGAGCCAATATGGCTTTACCCATATGGGGGTATTTTTATAAAAAAGTGCTTGCCGATCCCACGCTCGGTTACACTGAAAACATGAGTTTTAAACGACCCGACAATTTTAATATTAACCTCGACTGCGACGAAGAAGGTCCGCAAAACAGACCATCAGATTTTGAGGATTTCTTTTAGAAATTCTCAAAGGCTCTGATACTTTCTGCTGAGAAGAAATCCGAAAATATTACATTGTATAGGTTCTCTTATCAGTTATTTGCTGATAAAAATTCAGGTATTCTACCACTAAATTCCAGCAATTTGTAAGGGGTTTCAACACCTGCATTTCAATAATTTAGCCTCGAATTATAAATGCGGAAAGATGAAACCCAGGACGACTTTAAATTACTTTGCGAAAATAAAATCGCTGTTAACTCCAAATAAATTCAAAATTGTAAAATATACCATTGAAAATTCTCCCAATGAACAGTTGGAAGCTTTTTATCATATTGTCATTGCCGGATATCCGATTGATTTTGCCATTGCAAATTACACAAAGCTGCATGAATACCTGAAGAACAATGCCATGGATTATACCGAAGCTCTGGATACGTATATTTCCTATCCGGGTTTAGGGCCAGGTATTCTGGTTACAAAAACCAGATGGTACGAGCTAAACTAAAAGTAGTTTGTTCTAACTTTCTCAAATTCAAGTTCCTCAAAAGTTTTACCCTTGCGGGCAGTTACCGGTTTCCTGATGCTCCGTCGATTTCTGAGAATTTCTATCAGTTCTAAGTTTTTTAGATTTCCTTCAAAAATAGACAACTTCGTGTTTTTAAAAGAAAGAGAAAACAGTTTCGGTAAAAAGAAGAGATTTTTATTAACTTCATCCCCTTGAATTAAACCATATTTATATGAAAACTTACTGTATTTCACTTTTGGTTGCCACTATCGCTATGGTTTCCTGCCAAAATAAAAATTACTATTTCATGGAAGATTTTCCGAAAGTGGAAAAAATTGATTCCCATTACCATATTTACACTGACAGTGAGAATTCTGTGGAACAGGCGCAAAAAGATAACTTCAGGTTGCTGAATATCAACACGTATTCCGGAGGTTGCGAAAGGGTTGTTGAGGCGCACCAGTGGTTGAAATCACTGAAACAAAATTACCATGAAACAACTGAGTTTACAGCAACATTTTGCCTTGAAGGCTGGGACGAGCCGGGTTGGGTTGAAAATACCATTGCCTGGATTGACCAATGTGTGGCCAACGGCGCCATTGCCGTGAAGGTATGGAAAAACATTGGGATGGAATTCCGGGACAAAGACAGTCTGTTGATAATGATTGACGATTCGCAGTTTGATCCGGTTTTTCAGCATCTGGCCGAAAAGGGAATTCCGCTGGTTGGACACCTGGGCGAACCCAAAAATTGCTGGCTGCCGCTGGAAGAAATGACCACTAAAAACGACAGCAATTATTTTGCAAACAACCCGCAATACCACATGTACCTTCATCCTGAATACCCATCGTACGATGAGCAGATGGCTGCCCGCGACCGGATGCTGGAAAAGCATCCCGACCTGATTTTTATCGGGTGCCACCTGGCCAGCCTGGAGTGGAGTGTGGATGAAATGGCTGCTTTTATCGACCGGTTTCCAAACGCCTCCATGGACATGGCCGCCCGAATGGGCCAGCTGTTTTACCAAACCTTTGAAAACCGGGAGAAAGTACGCGATTTTTTTATCAACTACCAGGACCGGCTTATGTATGGCACCGACATTATCGACCGCGGACAGGAAAAGGAAGCCTTTCAAAACCGATTGCACCAAACCTGGCTTAACGACTGGGAATACCTGGTTACAGACAATAAAATGACCAGCAGCCTCATTGATGGAGAATTCCGCGGTCTGAAACTTCCCAAAGAAGTAGTGGATAAAATTTATGCAGCCAACGTTAAAAAGTGGTATGGGTTTTAAGCATATTATAACTCTATCGGCACCCCGTTGTAAAAATCCAGAATTTTTGCTCTGAAAATATATTCATACCTGGCCTGCAACAATTCCGACTGGGCAACAGTGAGGTAATTTTTACTCTGGTTGTATTCAACAGTATTCATCATGCCCACATTAAATTTTTCTTCGGCATAACGGAATGCCTCTTCGGTTGATTTCACTGCTTTTTCACTGGAAACGTAGCGGTTGAGCGCTGCCAGAGCATTGGTGTAAGCTTGCTCAATGTCTTTGCGCAAAACATTGCGGGCTGTTTGCAGGCGGTACTCATAATCGGCAATTTGCAGTTTGGCGTTGGAGATGCCGTTTTTCACCTGGAAGCGGTTAAAAATTGGAATATTCAGGTTAAGTCCGAATCCATAGCGGCTGTTGCTTTTGAGTTGTTCGCCGAATGACCGTTGTTGAAATTCATTGTTTAGAATATTGAAATACTGATTGTTGTAGTTTGCACCAAGACTTAGGGTAGGATAGTTGTAACCTTTGGCAATATCCAGTTGCCTCCGGGCACTTTCCACACGAAGTTGTGCAGCTTTTATTTCAGGGCGAACGTGCATGGCGTTTTGAAACACATCGAACGAATTGGACATGGTAACGCTGGCTTTTATTTCGGGCAGTTTAGGCTGCTCAATTTTGAAACTTTTTTCCACGGGCAATTCCAGCAACTGATAAAGATTGAGGTAGGCAAGCTGCACCCGGTTCTGGTCGTTCACAAGTTGCAATTCTTCACGGGCAAGTTGCGCTTCAATTTCGAGCAGGGCGCCACGCGCCAGGCTACCGGCGTCCACCAGTTTTTGGGTGCGTTCAATTTGTTGTTTCGTTACTTCCAGCTGCGCTTCGGCAATCAACGACAACTCTTCGGCAAACAGGATTTCGAGGTACGATGCTGCAATGTTCAGAATTAAATCGTCTTTGGCTTTCTGCATGTCCTGCATGGCCGCGTGTAAATTGAGTTCGTTTTGTTTCACTGTATTTTGCAGGGTGAACCCGTTAAAAACTGTGATACCCGACTGAAGGTAACCGTTTAATTGTGTTGAGTTTACATTCTCGTAAACGTTATCGTTGTTCAGCGAGCGGCCAAAACTGTAATTGTTTGAAGCACCGGCATTTAAATTTGGCAAACGGTCTGATTTTGACTGGCTTACCAGATTTTCGTTATACATGGTATTTAAACCCTGCTGTTTTATCTGGATGTTGTTTTCCAGCGCATAATCGATACATTCCTGCAACGACCAGGTGTTCTGAGCTGTTAATAACGTTGCTGAAAATATGCAAAAAATTCCTGCAAAAAGTGCAATTGTCTTCTTCATTTTTATCTTGTTTTAAATCAGGCTAAATTAATAATCCCAAACATTTTATCTGTAATTAGCCCTGATTGGTTTTTTCTTCTTTCAGTTTTTTTGGATCGATTTTCTCACCTTTAACTTTTTCATCTTTTTTCAACCCTGCTGTAATTTCTATATGAATTCCATCAGAAAGGCCGGTTTGAACGAATCGTTTTTCAAACTGCTGCTCAGTGGCGGTTTGAACTTCAACAAACGATGAATCGTTTTCAAACTTCAGCAATCCCTCGGGAATAACCAGAACGCTGTCTTTTTTGTCGAGTACAATGTTTGCGTTGGCGCTGTATCCGGACCGAATAAATTGTCCCTCCATCAGCTGAACGCTGGCTTTAATTTCAAACTGAATGGCGCCGTTTTCTTCCACCCCTTTTGGGGAAATGTATTCCAGTTCAGCTATAAATTTTTCTTTTTCAATGGCGCCAATTTCCAATTCAATGGGCATTCCTGAATTTATTTTTCCCACCTCGGTTTCATCCACTTTGCCTTCAAAAATCATATCGTTCATGTTGGCCACGGTGGCGATAGTCGTTCCATCATTAAAGGTGTTCGATTGAATGACCGAGTTGCCCACTTTCACCGGAACATCCAGTACGGTTCCTGTGATTGTTGAACGCACAAGCGTATTAGTAGTGGTTTCTGCCTTTTTTGTTACACCGTTTTTAATTAATTCGAGGTTATTTTCTGCTGCGGTGAGTTCTTCTTTGGCCGAATCGTAAGCTACTTTGGCATTTTTATACTCTTCGTATGAAATTACATTTTTGTCGAAAAGGCCTTGCTGCCGCTCAAAATCGTTTTTGGCATCTTCAAAATTAATTTTTGCCCGGTTAAGTCTGGTTTCGGCTGAATTGAGCGTAACCATGTCGGGAATAATTTTGATACGCGCAACCACCTGGTCTTTTTCCACCTTGTCGCCGGCTTCCACAAAAAGTTCGTCAATAATCCCTGAAACCTGCGGTTTAATATCAATTTCGAACCGCGGAACAACCGAGCCTGTGGCAACGGTTTTTTTAATTACATCGCTCACAAACGGTTGTTTGGTTTCAAAAACATCGGGTTTCTTTTTCGATTTGTTATAAAGGAAAAACAGGGTTCCCCCGAACGCCCCTATTAAAATCACAATTCCTAAAATTCTGAATACTTTCTTCATGGCATTTTGTTTTTATTGTTTCGTTTTCTGTTTATTTTTCTTCTCTGATGGCGTCGATGGGTTTTATCCGTATGGCTCTGCGTGCTGGAATCATTCCGGCAAATATTCCGGCAAAAACCAGTACGGTAAGTGCCGAAATCGCCATTTTAAAGCTGACTTCGGGCCGCCGGAAAAACATTTCTTCGCTTCCGGTATCCAGCGCCATGCTTAGTAATTCAAGCAAACCTACGCCCAACGCAAGGCCAATGTATCCTGCCAAAACGGTCAGGAAAACACTTTCCATTACAATGTGCAGCATCACTTTTCCGGGTGTGGCGCCAATGGCCCGTTGAATGCCGATTTCCTGTGTGCGTTCCCTGATGATAACCATCATAATATTGCTTACACCGATAATTCCGGCCAGCAAAGTTCCAATCCCTACAATCCAGGTAAGAATCTGAATTCCGTTAAATAGGGAATTGTATTTTTTCCATTCCACTTCGATGTTGAACGAACCGATGGCCTGACGGTCGTCGGGTGAAATATGATGACGTTCCTTTAAAAGTTCTTTCAAACGTTCTTCCACACGGCTTACCGGAACTCCCGGGACAGATGTAACAGAAAAAAAGTGCACTACATCGCCCATGTTGTAAGTTCGCTGCATGGTGCTGAAAGGAATCATGATGGCTTCGTTTTTTTGTCCGCCGCCAATATTTATCCGGGTTTCGGGATGAACAACCCCAACCACCTGGAAATAAACCCCGTTAATTTTCAGGTATTCGCCAATAGGGTCTTCGTCTTTTTCGAACATCACCTCGGCAACCCGTTCGCCAATAATGCAGACTTTACGGTTTTGCATGATGTCGATTTCATTCAACAACCGGCCTTTTATTGGAGTCCACGGGTCTATTTTGTAAAAATCGGGATAGTCGCCGTAAATGTTGAACGCGCCGGTTTTGATGCCCCGTACGGTGTTGTCGCCTCCATACGTATTGGGTCCGAAAAGCCGGGGTGAAAGGTATTCCACATCCTTAATATTTGTCCGGATATATTGTATGTCTTTATTCTTATAATCCCACCTTCTTCCCCGCTGGAAACCTTCATAAGGTTTGCTTGTTCTTTCGGTCCAGAAAAAGGCCGAATTGGTGGCAAATGCTTTAATGCCATCCATAATTCCGTTTTCAAGCGCCCGGCCTGCTCCCGACATGATGATGAGCATAAAAATTCCCCAAAACACCCCGAAGGCTGTCATGAAACTGCGCATCCTGTTCTTTTTCAGCGCGTCAATTATCTCTTTCCAAAGGTCTAAATCAAACATCTCAGCTTAAAGTTTAAAGTTTCGAGTTTAAAGTTTCCAGTTCCGGGTTTCGAGTTCCAGGTTCCGGGTTTCCTGTTAATTTCCCAAATCTCTATTAATCACAACAAATCTCTATCAATCTCTACCAATCTCAATAAATCTCCACCAATCTCCACCAATCTCAATAAATCTCAATCAATCTCCACTCACTCATTCCTCAACGCCTCAATGGGTTTTATACGCGCGGCACGTTTCGCGGGAATATATCCGGCAATGGCGCCTGCAAAAATCAGGAGCATAGTAGCTGTTGCCGCAATATTTAAATCGACTGTTGGGTTTCTGAAAATAATATCTCCGTTCCCTCCATTTGAAGCTGCATATTGCTGTTCCACAAAAAAGTTCAGTCCTTCCATTAGCCCGGTTCCCAAAACCAGCCCAATGTAACCGGCAATGGTTGTAATCAGAATAGATTCCAGTAAAACCAGTCCAACCACTGAAGCAGGACTGGCGCCAATGGCCTTGCGAATCCCGATTTCCTTGGTGCGTTCTTTCACCACAATCAGCATAATGTTGCTAACGCCAACCACTCCGGCAATCAATGTTCCGGCGCCAATTATCCAGATGAAGATTTTAATGGCTTCGAAAATGCGCATGGTTTGCAAATACATTTCAAGTTTGTTGAAGGAGCCCAAAGCTGCACGATCAGTTGCATCAAATTTATGTTTGCGGGCCAAAGTGGTTCGCACGCGTTCTTCAATCACTTTGCTTTCCTCGATGGAGTTGGCATTGATGGTAAGTGCAAAATTGTGCAACCGGTTTGCGCCGTTAAAAACTTTTTGGCCTGTGGAAACCGGAATATAGGCGTTGCGGTGGCGGGTGCTGCCTCCTTCAAGGCAAATACCCACTACTTTAAATGGTACATTGTTGATTTTCACATATTCGCCAAGCGCTGTCTCATCTTTAAACAAAGCGTCGTATATGTCTTTGCCAAGCACCACCGATTTTCGTGATTCCCGGATGTCCAGTTCGTTTATGAAACGTCCGTTGGTCATTTCAATGGATTCCACCTCTTTTAATTCCGGATGGCAGGTGATGGCTGTGTATTCCCCAAATTCGCTGCCGTAAGCAAACCGGTTTCCCGAAATAAAATACCTGCCCGAGGTGTGTTCGATTCCATCCAACTCTTTTATAAGGTCATAGTCTGCATTTGTGAATTGAATTTGCCTGTTTTCTTTCATTCCCTGATACGGAATGCTGGTGCGTCCGCTCCACAGCCACATGGCATTTACTGCGTCGCGCATAAAATTTTCTGCTACGCCGTTGCTCAGCCCGTTTCCGGCGCCCAACAAAATCATCAGCATAAAAATTCCCCATGCCACCGAAAATCCGGTGAGGAAGGTGCGCATTTTATTTTTTTTGATGGTGGCAAATATCTCCTGCCATTTGTCGATGTCGAACATATCTGTTTAAAGTTTCGAGTTTAAAGTTTAAAGTACCTGGATAAAAGTTCCGCAACTGCTCACTGCGACTGGTCACTGCAAACTTCTTCATGCAATCTCCAGCTCTTTCTGGTACTGGTGTTTCCATTCCTGCAATTCGCCGTTTTTAATGATTTCTGAAATCACACCGTCTTTCAGACGGATGATTTTATGGGTCATGGCAGCGATGTCGTGTTCGTGTGTTACAATCACTACGGTAATGCCGTCGTCGTTAATTTCCTTCAGAATTTCCATCACTTCATACGATGTGTTTGAGTCGAGCGCGCCAGTGGGCTCGTCGGCCACAATAATTTTGGGTTGGGTAATGAGCGACCGGGAAATGGCCACCCGCTGTTTTTGACCGCCCGAAAGTTCGTTGGGCATGTGGGTGGCCCAGGGGAGAAGTCCCAGTTTTTCGAGGTATTCCAGCGCAATTTTGTTGCGTTTTTTGCGGTTCACACCCTGGTAGTAAAGCGGCAGCGCCACATTTTCCATGGCATTTTTAAACGATATCAGGTTGAACGACTGAAAAACGAACCCCAGCAGTTCGTTGCGCAACCTGGCCGCCTGCTTTTCCGACATATCTTTTATGAGGGTGCCATTCAGGTAATAGGAGCCTTCGTCGTAATTGTCGAGAATTCCCAGAATGTTCAGCAACGTGGATTTCCCGGAGCCGGATGAGCCCATAATGGATACAAATTCACCCTTTTCAATTAATAAATCGATGCCTTTAAGCACATGCAACGAATTGTTGCCAATGCCATACGACTTGTGTACATTGTTTAAACGAATCATAGCTTTTCTGTTTTCTAAATCAGTATAAAAATCTCTGTTTTCTTTACAATTTGTTTAATTTATTCGACCAACAACCTGATTTTTTATGTGAAAAACCTTTTTTTTCAGTTTTGCCAATCGAATGCAAATGATGTTTTCTGTTTTCTATGTTGAGTAAGACGCCTGAAAGGGGGGGTGTACGACAAATTCCACAAAAAAAGAATATTTCTATTGAAATGCCTGGCTATTGCCGTTGCGTTTTTCTCACCGGATAGCTATGCCAGGCCAACGGTATGGAGATAAGATTGAATTATAAAGTG
>JAHYIT010000041.1 GCA_019429205.1 Mariniphaga sp.
GGATTTCTTTTCCCAGTTCATCGCCAATGATGGCGTCGCCACCCATAGCCATACCGATATCGCCGCTGGCATAAATTACCGCAATTTTATTCCGGCTAAAAGGTTTGCTTTTGCCTTTTACCGGTGCTTTGGCATAATTTGCAGCCCCCACAACCGGAACACCTTTGGTCCCCTTAATTCCGGTAATTTCCCGTAAATCGTTCAGCACCTCGTCTTTGTATTTCGCTGCATCCACTAGTCCGGTTTCAACGGCTTTTTCGCCACTGTTAAAAGTTTGAACCTCATCAGCCAACGAATTCAATTGATCGACCGAAAGATTTCGTCTTGCGGAGATTTCCTCTACCATGTGGTTCCACATACTGTTCAAATAAGTCATTGTCTGTTCCCTGTTCTCTTCACTCATTTTTTCAAGAATATAAGGTTCCACAGCAGCTTTAAATTCACCGTGCCGAACAATTTGCATTTCCACTCCAATCTTTTCAAGTGTTTTTGGAAAGAAAAACATTTCACCTCCAAGTCCACGGAAATCGACCGCTACTTCAGGATGGATAACTATTTGATCGGCAACAGTGGACAGGTAATAACCCTTTTGATCAAGCATATACCTTTCAGAATAGGCATAAACCGGCTTGTCGCAACTGTCCTTAAAGGCAATCAGCATATTTCTGATTTCTTCCACCGAGGCCATTCCGCCGGTCACCATCGAAAGTTTCAGATACACCCCTTTAATGCGGTCGTCGTGAACTGCTTTTTCCAATGCAGTCTGAATATCATCCAGTCCAATGGTTTTAATCGATGGAAAGCCCGGAATATCAATATTCTGAAACGGATCATTTGGAGCGCGGTCAACGATTTTCCGCTCTAAATCCAGCACCAGCATAGAATTGTTTTGAACAATTACCTGCTTCTCGGTTGAGGAAACCAAAATTCCAATGGCCATAAAAAACAGAAAAAAACCAATGATTGAAACTGCTATTATTCCAACAACAGTTGCCAACACATACTTAAAAAATTCTTTCATATTTATTTGAATTTATATTTTCATTACCGTTATTTGGTAAATGATGGGTAATTTTATATCCTAAATCATTACAAAATAACGGTCCAATGTATCAGGTTTTTTTGGGAATTGGAGGAAATACCGGAAATAAGCGAATGAATTTTCAAAAAGTTCACTTTTCGGTTGAAAATGAGCTGGGAAAAATCCTCCGCCAGTCTTCCGTTTATGAAACAGTTCCCTGGGGTTTTTCCGCAAATGAAAACTTCTGGAACCAGGTGTTTCTCATTGAAACGGAATTACAGCCTGATGAAATCCTCGTTAAGATTAACCGGATAGAAAAAGCATTTGGCAGAAAACGCGAACCGGGGAAATACACTTCGCGCGAGATGGATGTCGATATTCTCTATTTCGCTGATTGGGTAATTGAAACAGAAAAGCTTACAATCCCCCATCCTCTCCTCTACAAACGAATGTTTGTTCTGGCTCCGCTGGCCGAAATTGCGCCTGAATTCAGGCATCCGGTACTGAAAAAAACCAACCGCCAACTGCTCGAAGCCTGTACCGACGAATCGGAAATTCTAAAAGTGGAACTAAAAACTGAATCATGAAGCAACAACCAGAAATTGAAGTGGGAATCATTGCCAGGGAAGAACTTGAATTTAAACTGGGATGTGAATTCATTTCCGAACAAAAAGAAAAACTTCTGCCGGGCGACTATACCGCGGTTGTAAAAAACAACAAGATTACCATTCGAACGGGGTCGGGTGAACAAATGGCAGAAAAACGTATAAAACTTTTACCCGTAAACCAGAATTCTTTTTTCGAATTGAAAAATGTCATCATCGGCGTTGATTTTCACTGGGAACAGGAGGAAAACCAGCAGTTTCAGGGAAAACTGAAACTGATTCCGGAAGACGGAAAAGTGCGCGCCATCAATGTAATCGGCCTGGAAGATTACCTGAAAAGTGTAATTTCTTCGGAAATGAGCGCCACCAGTTCGCCTGAGCTATTGAAAGCCCATGCCGTTATTTCCCGAAGTTGGCTGCTGGCACAAATTGAAAAAACCAAATCTCTGAAAACCGGTGGCGGCTTGTACCAGACTTCCCACGAAACCGAGGATGAAATTACCCGGTGGTACGACCGCGAAGACCATACCACGTTCGATGTGTGTGCCGACGACCACTGCCAGCGCTACCAGGGAATCACCAAAATTCACTCGGAAAAAGCTTTGCAGGCGGTGGAAGAAACTAACGGAGAATTGCTGATGTACGAAGGCAAAATCTGTGATGCCCGTTTTTCCAAATGCTGCGGCGGTGTTTCCGAAAACTTTGAAAATGTGTGGGAACCGCAGCGGCACCGCTACCTCACAAAGGTAGTCGATTCGGAATTCGGCGAAACCACCTGCGTCGATCTCCGGCAGGAAGATGAGGCGGAACTTTGGATTCGCAACAAACCACACGCATTTTGCAACACTACCGACCAAAAGATTCTGAGCCAGGTGCTGCCCGATTTCGACCAGAAAACCACCGATTTTTACCGCTGGAAAGTGGAATATTCGCAAAAAGAATTATCAGAGTTGATTAAAAAACGCTCGGGCATCGATTTTGGTGAAATCAAAAAACTGGAGCCGGTTAAACGCGGGCACTCCTCGCGACTGATAGAACTGAAAATTCACGGCACAAAAAAATCGCTAACCGTCGGCAAGGAGCTTGAAATCCGCAAGTGGTTGTCTGAATCGCATTTGTACAGTTCAGCTTTTGTGGTTGACCATCTGAATGAAAAAAACGGGCTTCCGCAAAAATTTGTGTTAACCGGCGCAGGCTGGGGGCACGGGGTTGGTCTTTGCCAGATTGGCGCCGCTGTGATGGGCGAAAAAGGATATTCCTACAAAGAAATTTTGAAGCATTATTTTAAAGATGTTACTTTAAATTTATCGTACAAATAAAGCACAAATTTCGGAATTATATTCCTAAATTTGTGCTTTATTTGTATTTTTGTATATGATTTCACGCGATGCTGAAATAAAGTTAAGAGAACTATTAAGCTATTTCCCATGTATTGCTTTAATTGGGCCAAGACAGGTTGGGAAAACTACGCTAATTAAAATGATTATTGAATCAAACACGAATGATTACATTTATCTGGATTTAGAAAATGAACTTGACTTCAATAAACTGAATGATTCAGGTTACTTTTTTCAGCAGTATCAGGATAAATTAATTGTTATTGATGAGGTACAGCGAAAAAAAGAATTATTTCCGATACTTCGTTCTGTAATTGATATGGACAGAAGGCCAGGAAGGTTTTTACTTTTAGGCTCAGCATCTCCCGATTTAATCAGAGATAGTTCTGAAACACTCGCTGGCAGAATTGCGTATCTGGAACTTTATCCATTCAAAATTTCAGAAGTAAAAGAGTTAGACAAAATAGACAACCTTTGGTTTAAAGGAGGTTTTCCTGATGCATATATTGAAAAAATTCCCTGGAATTTGTGGATGGAAAATTTTATCAGAACTTATGTTGAGAGAGATTTGTCCCAACTTGGTTTTCCCGGGAACCAGATAAAAGCCCGAAGACTTTGGCAAATGCTTGCACATCTTCACGGAAATATAATTAATTATTCAGAACTGGGGAGAAGCCTTGATTTAGATATGAAAACTATAAAAGGCTATATTGATTTTCTTGAAAATGCATTTCTGGTGCGGACACTTCAACCCTATTTTACGAATTTGAAGAAGCGTCTGGTAAAATCACCAAAAGTCTATTTGCGTGATACTGGTATATTGCACTTCTTTTTAGGCCTAAATTCCATCGATGAAATTTACGGTCATCCAAAATTTGGGGCCTCCTGGGAAGGATTTGTAATAGAGCAAATAATAGCTTCTGTTAAGCCAAACCGGCACTTTTATTTTTTCAGAACTCACGATGGTGCTGAACTCGACTTAATAATTGAGAGGGGAGGTATTCCGGTTGCAGGAATCGAAATTAAGTTTAGTTCCAATTTTTCTCCGTCACGGGGAAATACAGAAGCGGTTTCTACTTTAAAGACTCGTGAAAATTTTATTATTATTAAAGAAGATGAAGACTTCATTCATAAGAAATTCAGAGTTTGTGGAATAAAAATTTTTCTTGAAAAATACTTGCCCGAAATTTAATGAAATAAAAAAATGAGAAAGCTGCTTATATTATTATTTCTTATTCAGCCCCTTTTATTTAACCTACACGCAGCAGAAGTTATCTGCATCAACCAGTTGGGTTACCAGCCGCAAGCGGTGAAGGTAGCGGTGTTTCTGGCTTCGGAAGAAATCCGTGCCCGGAATTTTACCCTGCACGATGCCATTACCGGCAAAGTGGTTTTCAAAGGAAAAACGGAACTGAAATCCGCAGAAGAATGGGGCATGAAAACCGCTTACCGGCTCAATTTTTCCGAATTTCAAACCGAAGGAGGATACTACCTGAAAGTGGGTGAAACCCGTTCGCCCAACTTCAGAATAAATGCCGATGTTTACGAAGGAACAGCCGATTTCCTGCTCAACTACCTGAGGCAACAACGGTGCGGGTACAATCCATTTCTGAAAGATTCCTGCCATCTGCACGACGGTATAATTGTGTACCACCCCACCCGTTCGGGCGAGTTTATCGACGTTACCGGCGGTTGGCACGATGCCACCGATTACCTGCAGTATTCCACCACGTCCATCAATACCATTTTTCAGATGATGTTTGCGTACAAGAACTACCCTGAAATCTGGGGCGATTTTTACGATGCAAGTGGACATAAAGGCGCCAACGGAATTCCGGATATTCTGGATGAAATTAAATGGGGCCTGCAGTGGATGCTGAAAATGAACCCTGCACCGGGTGAAATGTACAACCAGATTGCCGACGACCGCGACCACATTGGCTTCCGGCTTCCGGTAAACGACCCGGCTGATTATGGTTTGGGAAAATACCGCCCGGTTTATTTTGTAACCGGCAAACCGCAGGGACTGGCCAAATTCAAGAACACCAGCACCGGCGTTTCGTCCATCGCCGGCAAATTTGCATCTGGTTTTGCACTCGGTGCAGAACTTTTCGGCGAGTCGGACCCTGAACTGGCTGAACTGATGAAACAAAAAGCACTCAACGCCTGGGAGTTTGCGCTGTCAGATACCGGTTACACCCAAACCGCCTGCAATGTTTCGCCTTACTATTACGAGGAAAAAAACTATGCTGATGATTTGCAGTTAGCTGCGACTCAGCTTTTCCGGCTGACCAATGACAAAAAATTTTTGCAGGAAGCCGATTACTGGGGGCTTCGGGAACCGGTAAGTCCGTGGATAAAGAACGATACAGCCGGACATTACGAATCGTACCCCTTTGTGAACCTCGGTCACTATTTTATGATGCAGAGTGAAAAAGAAGAGTTTGCCGGTTTTTATGAAAAGGGATTGCAGCTTTTAGCTGAACGGGGGCAAAAGGATCCGTTCTTTTATGGTTTGCCGTTTTTGTGGTGTTCAAACAATCTGGTAGCTGCGGCCATTACACAGGCCAGACTTTACCGCGAAAAAACAGTAAACAATGAATTTGCAGAAATGGAAGCTGCTTTGCGCGACTGGCTGTTTGGGTGCAATCCGTGGGGAACGGCCATGATTTGCGGGCTTCCGGGCGTGGATGATTCCCCCATGCTACCCCATTCATCGTACACCGTTTTGCTGGGCGGAACCACTCCGGGCGGCCTGGTTGACGGCCCCATCGATGCCCGGCGCCATAAAAGCCAGATTGGAATTGCATTGCAAAACCCCGATGAATATGCAGCATTCAACAATGGCAAAGCTGTTTACCACGACGATATTGGCGATTACGCCACCAACGAACCCACCATGGACGGCACAGCCAGTCTCAGTTTTTACCTCGCTTCACTGGAAAGTGACGGACGGAAAATGACTGAAAAAACCGAAAAAATAAAAGACAATCAGGGCGCCATCATCCGCATCAATCCCAATGAAAAAAACATGTACCTGGCCTTTACTGCGGATACACAATTTGAAGGAGGTGAACATGTTTTGCAGGTTCTGGAGAAGCGCAACATTAGAGGTTCATTCTTTTTTACCGGGAACTACCTACGAAATCCGGAGTTCAAAGAGATCACCAAAAAAATAGTGAAACAGGGCCATTACGTTGGAGCACATTCCGATGCACATCTGCTTTACTGCGACTGGGAAAACTGCGACTCCTCGCTGGTTTCTTTTGAAGAATTTGAAACCGACCTGAAAAACAATTTTACAGAACTGGAAAAATTCGGTGTAAAACCTGCCGAAGCGCGCTGGTTTATGCCGCCTTACGAATGGTACAACAGGCAAATTGTGGATTGGAGCCGTAATCTGGGGCTTGAAGTGGTCAACTTTACACCCGGCACCGGCACCAATGCCGATTACACTATCCCCGGGATGGACAATTATAAATCGTCGGTAAAAATTTACACCAACCTGCTGCAGTTTGAGCAGGAACACCCCAAAGGGCTGAACGGCACCATTCTGCTCATTCACCCCGGAACAGCGCCCGAACGCACCGACAAATTTTACCGGATTCTGGAAGACCTTATCCGCCACTTTTCTTCCAAAGGCTATCAATTCAAATCGTTAAAACCATAATTATGTCGAAACCAGCAACCCGTAATCCGTGGGCTTGGATTCCCACACTCTACTTTGCCGAAGGGCTTCCCTACGTTTTTGTAATGACCGTTTCGGTAATCATGTACAAACGGCTCGAAATTTCGAATACGGACATTGCCCTTTACACCAGTTGGCTTTACCTGCCGTGGGTGATTAAACCGCTGTGGAGCCCCATTGTGGATATTCTGAAAACCAAACGGTACTGGATTGTGGTGATGCAACTGGTGATTGGCGCTGCACTGGCCGGGGTTGCCTTTACCCTGCCGGCAGGCAAATTCTTTCAATACACCATTGCCTTTTTCTGGCTGATGGCATTCAGTTCGGCCACGCACGATATTGCCGCCGATGGGTTTTATATGCTGGGCCTCTCGAAACACGACCAGGCGTTTTTTGTGGGAATTCGTAATACGTTTTACCGCTTTGCCATGCTGGCAGGCCAGGGGCCGTTGGTTATTCTGGCGGGGCAAATGGAAAAAATTTCCGGCGATAACAACCAGTGGGCCTGGAGCATTACCTTTTTTATTTTTGCAGGACTTTTTCTGGCTTTTTTCATCTGGCACCTGTTTATTCTTCCCTATCCAACATCGGATGTGAAACGCGAATCGAAATCGGTAAAACAGGTGGTAGATGATTTTGTGGAAACGTTTGTAACCTTTTTCAAAAAAGACGGCATCGTGCTTTCCATCGTTTTTATACTGATTTTCAGACTGGGAGAGGCACAACTGGTGAAACTGGCCTCGCCGTTTCTGCTCGACGACCCGGAAGTGGGCGGGCTCGGACTTTCAACCAGCAACATTGGGTTTGTTTACGGAACTGCCGGCATGATTGCCCTCACCCTGGGTGGAATTTTAGGCGGAATTGTGGTGTCGCGAAAAGGATTGAAATACTGGATGCTGCCCATGGTTATTGCCATGAACCTGCCCAACCTGATGTTTGTGTTGCTGGCCTATGTGCAACCTGAAAGTCTTTGGATTGTAACCGGTTCGGTAGTTATCGAGCAATTTGGTTACGGGTTTGGGTTTACGGCTTTCATGCTGTACATGATATACATTTCGGATGGGGAGCATAAAACAGCTCACTATGCGCTCTGCACCGGTTTTATGGCGCTGGGCATGATGTTGCCGGGAATGATTAGCGGCTGGATTCAGGAGATGATTGGCTACCAGTACTTTTTCATCTGGGTAATGTTGTGTACCATTCCAGGGTTTATCATTATCAATTACCTGCGGTACGATCCCAAATTCGGAATGAAAAGCGGGAAGTAGCAGAAAAAAGGGTGGCGCGGTTTCTAACCGCGCATTTTGCAAGTTACCCCGGTGCCAAAACCGAAAACGGATAAAAAGGAAGGTTTCGTAATAACCAAAACAGCAAAATGATACCGAAAATGACCCACGGCGTGTTTTTCATATAAAAAACATTGGGCAGTTTCCAGCCAAACCAGCGGTTTAACAGGGGATGTACAAAATGGTACGCAATGGCCAGCACCGCCGGCAAAAAAAGAAAATTATTTTGTGCTACGCCGGCCATATTCAGGTGCAGCAAACTGTGAATGGCCCGCTGCGAACCGCATCCCGGGCAATAGTAACCCGACAGCGAATAAAAAACACATCGCGGGAAAAGGATATGTTCAGCGGGATCGAGCACAAAAAAAAGAACTGCCAATCCCGCCAGGGCAATCAGCAGTCCTCCCAAAAAAAAATTCTTCATTGGTTAAATATCGATCCCCTCGAGCATCCCCAGCCCAAGGCCTGCAAACACGCCAAAAATAACCAGGAGGAACCATAGCAGGGCGCCGGCAAGTGCCACACCAAAAGAAACCCATGCCCAGAGTTTGGCATTTTTACTGGAAAGTTTTGCGCCTTCGAAATCGCCCATTTACCACTTGGAGTTTACCTGTGCGGCATAAACTATGGACACAATACCGAATGGAAGACAACACAAAATGGTTGTTAAAATGGCCCAAACCAGGTAATTGGGAGGAGGAGCCTGCTGTGTTGATTGCTGATTTTGCTGCAGTTGATCGTTCATAATTATTGGTTTTAAAAATTAATTTGAAATGCTTTTTAATTATTCAAACAAATTTACGACCTCAATTGATAAAATAAAATGAATTTGAAAAATAATTTTAATTACATTGGCGGGGAATAGGAGAATAAATCAGATTTATATTTTGATTATGATTAAAGGAACTCACATATTTTTAGCATTAACCATCACTTATCTGGTTTCCTGCAATTCACCAAACAGCAGGAATAAGAACGACGAAAAACCAGTAGTAACAGTCAGTATTTTACCATTAAAAACCTTTGTGGAAGAAATTGCCGGTAACGATTTTGAGATTAACCTGTTGTTACCCCCGGGTTCAAGTCCGGCTAATTTTACGCTCGTACCTTCGCAGCTAAAAAATATTTCCCGCTCGGAAGTTTGGTTTCGCATTGGGCACATCGGGTTTGAATATTCGTGGCGGGATAAAATAGAACAAGCCAACCGAAATATGAAAGTGGTGAATCTTTCGGAGGGACTGGATTTAATCAGTGATGAGTACCTACCTTCGGGTGAAAAAAGCAAACTTGCAGGCATCAATCCGCATACATGGTTGTCGCCAACATTGGTCAAGCAAATGGCCAGCCGCATAACCGAAGAACTTTTGTTGTTGAATCCAGAAAAGAAGGGTGAATATCAGGAAAATTTAGCCCGGTTTATAGCGAAAATCAACGAACTTGAGCGCGAAATTAAAAGTGCATTGAAAGATTTTGAAAACCGTCAGTTCATCATGTTTCATCCGAGTCTTTCGTATTTTGCGCGTGAATACGGCCTGGTTCAATATTCGCTGGAACCCGGCGGTAAAGAACCTACACCGCAGCGAATGGCAGCCCTGGTTGATTTTGCCAAAGAGGCAGGTATCCGGGCTATTTACATTCAGAGCGACTTCGACCTGGAACAAGCACGCGTTTTTGCTGAAGAAATTGACGGAGAAGTGGTACAAATGTGGCCCCTCAACCCGGCATGGTTCGAGAACCTGAGAGAAATTACTGAATTGCTAACTGAGCATTTTTAAAAAATAAAAAAGGCAGGTAACGCTCCTGCCCTTTTTCCATATCCGGAAACTGTCCTTAATTTTCCGTAATGGTGTATAAAACCTGTACGGAAAAGGTTTCTGCCATCACCTTTTGCATTTGATTTTCTTCCAGGCCAAGACTGTATGTTAACATGTGCCCCTTGCCTTCACCATTTTCAGTGTAACAACTTCCAATATTTTCAACCACCGTGGATGGTCCTTTTTTTAACAATATTTTTCCCTGGTTGGCTGTGCCGGTTTGTCCGCCTCCTGTATTAACAGGACCAACCTCCAGAAAAAGATTCAAACCTCCCGGGAGGTTTTGATCCAATTCTACTTTGATTTTTCTTGTTTTTGCATTGCCATTTTGGTTGCCATGTTTTTCAATTACTGAAGTATAATTCAACCAAAGGCTGTTGTTGATTGCAGTTCCAAAATCAATTTTTTCCCCTGCTTCCAAATTCGAAATTTCAGGAGTTAAGTTTATGGTTGATTCACTTCCCCCCGGCCCTTCTATTCCAATTAATGCAACATCAGGAATAGTAATCGCAACATGGTGGTTAACTTCGTTTTCCTTGTTATAATTTTGGGCCTTTACACTAAAAACCGGGTAAAACAGAGTAATGATTGGAATTACAAAAAGTAATTTTCTCATGGTATTTTTTTAATAAACTGGTTTGTAAAAACCTTCAAGCGTTTCCGTGCTCCCTTCTTTTCAACAGTAATGCCAAAATACATAATTAAGTGACCAATAAACCATTGATTTAAATTTACATATTTCAGCAAAAATCTGTTTCAAAAAATAAGTTTCATTTTGAGACTACTTCCTGTTTTTTCGCAAAAAATTATGCATTAACAACTAATTAACAAAAATCAGATTAAACCAACAAAAGAGTTTTTTGTCTTATATGATAATTAGAAAAGAAAACCAACTTTTGAAAAAAGAAAACAATGAAGCAATTACTCATACAAAAAGTTATAATTTTTAAATTACTACTACTGTTCCTGTCAGTAAATCCTGTTACAGGAATACCGCCGGAAGACGATTCGAAATCAGCTAGAATTACCGGAACTGTTCTCGATGAAACCAGTGGTTCACAAATGGAGTTTGCCAATATTGCGGTTTACAACAAATCAGATTCTGCTCTCGTATCAGGTGGAATTACCAATGAAAAAGGCTATTTCGAAATTACAGGGGTGGATTATGGTGAATATTACCTTGAAGCAAATTTTATAGGATTTGGAAAAGCGAGTGTTCAGGATATTTCCATTACAAGTGAAGAACCTGTCGTTGATTTAGGAAGAATAGAACTGCGGCCTTCAACGTTTGAACTGGGTGGAGTGGATGTAGTTGCAGATAAAGCACAGGTTGAATTTAAACTCGATAAAAAAGTGGTGAATGTATCACAGGTAATTAGCGCAGTTGGCGGTACGGCAGTAGATGTTCTGGAGAACACTCCTTCGGTTCAGGTTGATATTGAGGGTAATGTGTCGGTTCGGGGCTCTTCAAACTTTACCGTGTTAATTGATGGAAGGCCAAGCGTGCTTAGCGGTAGTGAGGCTTTGCGGCAGATACCGGCTTCAGCTTTGGAGAATATTGAAATAATTACCAACCCATCTGCAAAATACGAACCCGACGGAATGGCCGGAATAATTAACCTGGTTACCAAAAAGAATTCTATGAACGGGTTGAGTGGCATTGTAAATGCATCGGTGGGCACCCGCGATAAATATAGGGGCGATTTTATGCTGAATTACCGGACTGAAAAATTTAACTTTTTGCTTGGTGCCGACTGGCGCGACGAAACGCGTTACGGAAATATGAGTTCCTCGCGGGAAACATTTTCAAACGACACTACTTCGTTTTTGCTGATGGATGGATCCCGCAATTCCAACCGGGGAGGCAACAACCTAAAAGCAGGAATAGAGTGGTTTGCTTCAAAAAAAACTACTTTTTCTCTTTCAGGGGAAACAGGAAAATCGAAAAACAGGGGATTTGGAAATGGGGAAACCCGAAATTATACAGAACCAGAAACTGAAAATATTTTTTCGGTTACTGAAGAGAATTCAGAAAGAACCAGTGATTTTTACAGTTTCAACTTTAATTTTCAGCATAATTTTAATACAGAAGGCCACAAAATTGAAGGTATGGTTTTTTACTCTGGCGAAGAAAGTGACGACTTGGAAGAAGAAAGTGAAATCCTTACTGATTCGCAATTTCAAAAAACAGACCAGTTTATCGAGCGGGTTTCAGCATTGGAAACCGAAGACGAAACTGAATTTCGGTTAAAAGTGGATTATACTTATCCGTTTAGTAAAACGGGCAGGTTTGAAGCCGGCATGTTAAGTCGGATGGATGCCGAAACCGAAGGGCTTGATTTTAAAGTTTTTGATGAAGAAACCGGAAACTGGATTGTAAACGACAATTATTCCAATGTAACCGATTTCAGGCGCGATATTCATGCAGTTTATTCTACTTACAGCAATGCTTTTGGCGATTTTGAATACATGGCCGGATTACGTGGGGAACTTACTATTCGGGAAATTAAAAATACCAATTCTGCATCTACTGAACTCAACCGGTTCGATTTATTTCCCACTATTCACACTTCTTACAAATTAAACGAAAATAACGAATTGATGGCAAGTTACAGCCGCCGTATAAACAGGCCTTCAGGAAGAAACCTCGATCCGAATCCCAATTATTATAACCGGTACACCATCAGAATAGGAAATCCGGCATTGGAACCGGAATACACCAATTCCTATGAATTGGGAGCATTGCGGCGTTTTGGCGAGGGGCGTTCATATATTTCGCTTGATGCATTTCACCGGGTTACCAGCAATAAAATTGAAGGTTATCAAACCCTGGAAGATGAAATTTTTTATTTAAGATCAGACAATTTTTCCAAAGATTATTCAACCGGATTGGAGTTTACCGGGAATGTAAATTTTACTGAATGGTGGCTTGTGAATGCCAGCGTGTCTATGTATAAATACAGGATTACCGGGGATTTATTAGGAGAAAATATTGACAGGGAGAGCACTAACTGGAATGGCCGGATGAATACAACCCTGAAATTTTCAGAAAATTCAAGGATGCAGATTAACGGATTTTTCCGTGGTCCCTCAGTTTCCCCGCAAGGAGAATCAAAAGCAATGTTTTTTTCGAATATTTCTTACCGTCACGATCTATTTGATAAAAAGTTGTCGGCTACTTTGAGCGTTCGCGACCCGCTGGGAACGGCAAAGTTTGAACGGGAATCCTATGGAGAAAACTTTAACAGCTGGTTTCAGTGGCGGCGGGAACCACGCGTTGTGATGTTAACTCTTAGTTATCGCATTAATAACTTCAAATCGGAAGGAAGACAAGACAATGGTGGCGGAGGAGGTGGAATGGATATGGGCGGAGGTGAATTTTAAGCCAGTCTGCTTTTTTTCTGTTTTTCCAGGAACCGACCTGCAATTTCAACTTCATTATACCAGGCCTCCCCATAATTCCGGATGAGTGGTTCTTTCAGAAATTCGTAAAGTTTAACCTTCTGTGATTTGCCACACTCGCGGCCCGGTTTGCAGATTTTAAGTTCTTCGTAATTTACTGCATCAAACCGTTTATATTCAGTAATTCGGATGGGAAACAAATGGCAGGAAACCGGTTTTCTGAAACTGATTTTTCCTTCAAAATAAACTTTCTCAATGCTGCATTTTAAAATGCCTTTTTCATCGTAAAAAGAATAGGCACACTGGCGTTTGTTTACCAAAGGAGTAACCAGGTCGCCATCGTCATCAATCATGGAAAAACCTTGTTTCTGAATTTCCTTCCGATGGTTTTCGGGCAGGTAATTCTCAAAAACAGGGTAATCGTTTTCAATGATTTTTGCTTCTTCGGGAGTGAGTGGTGCTCCGGAGTCACCTTCAACACAACATGCTCCCTTGCATTTCAGCAAATCGCAAACAAAATGTTGTTCGAATATTTCCCGGCTGAGTATAGTGCGTCCGATTTCAATCATTGCACAAAGTTTAAAAAAGTCAATCTGAATGAAGTGAGAAAACCCGTTATGCAGTTCTCCCGCTATATCCGAAAGAATTATCCCCTCTGGTTTTTTATCAGATTTTTTCCCGTCATTTCTTTTGGAACTTCTAATCCCATTAGACTAAGAAGTGTTGGAGCCACATCGGCCAGAATTCCGTTATCCAGTTTTACATTGGTTTTATCGTTACTCACAAAAATACAAGGAACCGGATTCAATGAATGGGCTGTGTTTTCCGATCCATCATCGTTTAACGCATTATCGGCATTTCCGTGGTCGGCAATAATCATAACATCGTAACCGCCCGCGAGGGCTGCTTCAACCACTTCTTTCGCGCACTGGTCAACTGCTTCAATGGCTTTGTAAATGGCTTCGTAAACACCTGTATGGCCAACCATATCGCCATTGGCAAAGTTCAGACATACAAAGTGAGCCTCCTGGTTTCTCAGTTTTGGAACAATGGCATCTTTCACTTTAGGCGCCGACATTTCAGGCTGAAGATCGTAAGTGGGAACCCTTGGCGACTGAATCAGGATGCGTTCTTCGTCTGCAAAAGGTTCCTCGCGGCCACCGCTGAAAAAGAACGTAACGTGCGCATATTTTTCAGTTTCGGCAATTCGTATTTGTTTCAATCCGGCTTTTGCAATCACATTGCCCATGGTATTGGTCACATTTTCCTTGTCGAAAATAACGTTAATTCCTTTGAAGGCGGCTTTGTAGTTGGTCAAGGTGTACCATTGCAGGTCTATGGTGTGCATCCCGTATTCGGGAAGATCTTCCTGGGTAAAAGCAATGGTTGTCTGGCGCAGCCGATCGGTGCGGAAGTTGAAACAGATGACCACATCGCCTTCTTCAATTTTGGCTAAGGGTTCACCGGTTTCATCCACCATTACAATGGGTTTTATAAATTCGTCGGTTACGCCATTGTCATACGATTTCTGAATTGCCTCCAGAATATCGGTGGCTTTTTCTCCTTTTCCCTGTGTGTATAAATCGTAGGCCAGTTTCAGGCGGTCGTAGTTTTTATCGCGGTCCATTCCGAAATAGCGGCCAATCAATGAGGCAAATTTCGCATTGGTACTTTTTAATGCTTCAAGGTCGTTTTTAATGAACCCGAATCCTGAGCGGGGGTCGGTGTCTCTTCCATCGGTTAACCCGTGAATAAAAACATTTTCCAATCCCATATCGGTGGCAATCTGACACAGAGCCACCATGTGCGCACTCAGCGCGTGCACTCCGCCCGGCCCAATTAAGCCGATAAGATGAACCTTTTTATTGTTTTCCCTGGCATAAGTGTATGCTTTAACAATCTGCGGGTTTTTCCACAACGATTTATCTTTAATGGAACGGGTAATTTTCACCATGTCCTGGTAAAGTACCCGGCCTGCCCCGATGTTCAGGTGTCCTACTTCGGAATTTCCCATTTGTCCGTCGGGTAATCCAACGTTTTCGCCAGAGGCAAGTAACTGCGAATGCGGATATTTTTCAAGTAACGAATCCATAAACGGAGTTGGAGCCTGCGCAACGATATCGCGTTTTGAACCATCGCCTATTCCCCATCCGTCTAAGATCATCAGTAATGTTTTTTGTACTTCTGCCATTGTATTTATTTAAATTCCCTAATAGAATTTTGCTCTTTGGTCTTCAACCTTAGCTTTCTCCCGGTGGGCGCTATAAGCCTGCGATGCAGCACGGAATGTAAGGTTTTGGACAAGACGTGTTTTTTCGTTTTCAACATCCTGATTTCCGTCTTCATTCACCGTAGTAACTTTCACAATAAAAACTCCGTTGTTGCCTGCAACCGGATTGGAAATTTGGTCTGGTGAAAGATTTGTTGCTGTACCAATAACCTTCGGCTCCATACCAATACCTGGAATTTGAATGGAAGAGAAATTAACATTGGAAGCGTTTCTCACTGTTGTGCCAAGTTCTGATGCAATGGCATCCATATCCGTTTTACCACTCATAGCAGTTTTGACTTTTTCAACCAGAAACTGTCCTTTCTTTTGTTTAAGAACTGCCAGTTCAACACGATCTTTTACACTTTCGAAACTGCCAACTCCTTCTTCGGTTACTGAAACCAGGGTTGCAATAATAAAATTATCTCCAAAATCGAAAATGGTTGAACCTTGCTGGTCTTGTATAATTGTACTGGCTTTCGCGTTGAAAGCAGCCCGAACCAAAGGCCTTGAATTTTCGAGAGTGCCAACCAGACGGTCTGTTTCCCTGAGCGATGCACTTCTTTTATTCAGGTTTTGTTCAGCTATGGCAGCGTCAAAGTCTGCTTTTGTCAGGTTTCTGCCGGCAAACTCACTGGCTTTTGCATAAACATTCTGGTAAGTCTGGGTACTTGGGGTAACGTTTCTAACCAGGTATGCTACCTGCACCTGGCGCGTTTCCTGTCCGCGGGCAGTGGTTTGTATAATATGAATTCCGAACTGTGAATTGGCAATTGTAACTTCGTTCACTTTATTTTTAAATGCGGCGTCTTCAAAAGGTTTTACCATCATTCCGCGGCCAAACCAACCCAGGTTACCACCCTGAATGGCTGACCCCTGGTCTGCTGAAAACTCCATGGCCAGGGTTGAAAAATTGCTTCCGCTTTCGATAGCCGCTTTCAAACTGTCAGCCAGTGCCTGCTGACTAATCAGTTCCTGCTGAGTATTCACCTGTAATAAAATGTGCCGTGCTTCAACCGAGTCGGGCATCATTTCTGAAGCATGCAATTTTGCAAGTTTATAGGCATTATCTTCGAAATAGGGCCCAAAAATGTCATTTATTTCTGCACCGGTTTCAAAAATCCAGGTGGTTATATCTTCAGGAAGGTCTTCTCTTTTGTACCAGGTTTCATCAAAGCGAACATCTGAATTGGAATTAACAAATGACCCATTATCAGTTGCCGAGGCAAAATCAGAAATAATATCATTTATCCATTTTTCTGCATCTGCAAAATCATCACTTGAAGGTTCAACCGGAAAAGTAATGTATTCAATCTGCCGTAACTTTTCCTGTTTGTAATTATCCTGGTTTTTATTGTAATAATCTCTGAGCTCTTTATCGGTAACAACAACCTGACTGTCGGCTACTAAGTTATGATTAAGCATGATATAATCGAAGCTTACCTGTTTGTTACGGCCTTCCAAACTTTTTTCAGCTTCAAGTGAAGTTACATAAAGGCCTTTTCCAACCAAATTGTTGTATTTGCTTTGAATGCGTTCGTCCACAATTTGTCCTTCGAGGTAAAGCCAGTACTGACGTTGTTCCGGAGCTACTCCGGTTTCGAGATTCCTAAGGAATTGAACTACTGCGCCGCGATCAACCTGCCCTGTATTTGGATTCCGAAAAAGTTGCTGAACAATTGGGTGAAGGTTCGTACCCTGCAGCATATCGAAAAGTTCATCTGAACTTACATTTATTCCAAGATTTTCATAAACATCATTCATTACAATGTCGCGAATCATGGTTTGCCAGGTTTGTTCGCGCACCTGTACCCAGGTATTTTCATCTAACTGGTTTTGCTGGGTATTCATGCGGTAAATATCACCCAGTTTTTCAACTTCTTGCTGAAATTGCGGATATTGAATGGATTCTCCGTTGATTTCACCTACTTCCATGCGGTTACCCTGAAGAAGTGAGCTTCCTCCCTGAAACATGTCGCCAAGGATGAAGGCCGCCAGTGAAATTCCAATTACAATTGCCACCAATAATCCTGCTTTTGTCCTAATCGTTTGTAACGTTGCCATTGATTTACAGTTATTTTAATGCAAATTTTACTTGTTTTTTTCGAGCTACGAAGATAGTAATTTTCAAAAGAAACCATGAGAATTTATTTATTTTTGGGAAGTGTAATTATTCTCATATATAAAATTCTATAAATCAGAATCTTGTATGTTATTTCTTATATTTGCCACGGGTTGTTTTAACTCAAAAATATTGTTCTTAAACACCATGGAATCCAAAAGAAGAATCTTTACTATTCATTCTCAAATTCAAGTTCCCGCCTGTTGCCGTTTGGTTGTATATTAATTTCAGGAGTTGGGGGCACAGAATCCGGTGAAGTTGTTTCGGGTGTTTCCACATTAATATAAATTGTCCCTTTTGGATTTTTTATGCGCCAGTTTTGCAGTGACTGGTCTGACTGGAATCCAATGCCTGTAATAATCTGGTCTTGACGAATAATCCGTACAAATTCCTCGGTATGAATTCGTTCTTCTTTTTCTTCCCAAATAAGGTGTTCGGTTTTTAGGGTATCGCCCTGGGCATTGGTTGCCACCACATTGTTTTTTGCCTCCCACTTTTCTTCTCTTTCAAATTGTTTGGCATAGTCGGCAGTTATGCTTGAAATTATATTTTGGCGTTCGTCATATTTCACCAATTCAATTCCTTCCGGAAATTCAACATAAGGTTTTCCTTCACCTTCGAAACGCAGGAGTTTGGGAGCTTTTAGTGAAAATCTCACCTCACCGCTGTCGGTAAACATGGTTTCGTAATTTGTGGCTTCCACTGTGGGAAGGTTTTCGGGTGAGCTGAATGCTTTAATTTGTTCAATATTGTTTTCGCAGGCAAACAAAAGAAATGCAGCCCCTGTAAAAAGGGCTGCAATCCTAAAAAAAAGAAATATTTTGATGGTTTTAAAACCTGACTCTTGTGTTCTCATTAATCCAACCTTCTACTTTGTAGGTTTGCCCTTCCTGCAAACTACGGAAGAAAGCTTCTTCCTTATTGGGAAAATACCTTCGGTAGTCATTTGCTTTTTTGGAAGCATCCACAGCGCAATCCGGATTAGACCGTGCCCTTTCATAATAGTCAACTGCCACCCAGAATACGGTAGATTTTTCAAAATTATCCTGTCCGAATCCACGACTGGCTGCAACATAAATATCTCCAATCAGGAGTAACGCTTCACAATAATCTGATTTAATATCAAGTGCTCTTTTTGCATAGGAACGCGCTTCCTGCAATGCGTTTTCTTTTGCATAAATAAACAGGGCATATTCATAATAATATTTTGCGAGTAACTCCTTATCGGTTTCCTGTTCCATGGCCTGCTGGTAGTAATTTTTTGCACGTTTGGCATCATCTCGTTTTAAATAGCGACGTGCCATGTTGAATGCAGCTTCGGCAGATGGTTCAAGCTCGTAAAGCCTTTCTGTTGCTTCGGAGAATAACGATGATTCTTCGCATTTGGCTCTTCCCAAACGTCGCAGCATGTTTTTAATAAAATCAACATCGTTTATATTTTCCTGATATTGTGGCGTGAAAATACTTATAAGAGCTTCACAGTCAGCAGCGCCTGATGTACCAAAAATATCTTCAATATATGCCTGAACATCATTCACGTTTTTAATGGTCTCTGCATCTGTGGTATTTTCAAGAATTGAATTTAGAATTGAATTGCTCGTATCGTAATTTTTCACAACAGTTTCTTTTGGCAATTCACCTAGCTTAAACAACGAACGCGTGGTTTGCATCAATAAAACCAACACGGGAAGTTCAGATTCATTTCCTCTTTCTGTAACTGATTCATTTAACCAGTCATACCCTTTTTTCATGGTTTCTTTTAAATCGCCGTTCTCCTGTTCCCTGTCGTTGTCGAGTTTATATTTTAGCCAGGCAGCGGCTTTACGGCCCAGCACATATCCTTTTTCTCCAAAATGCCTGATTCTTTTATCGTAAAGCTTCATCAAATCGTCGATGTACTTACTCCTTTCTTCAGGGGTGGAAGCTTTTTCAATCAGCTTTTCATACATGTTAGTACCATGAATATAAAGGTTCAGAGTTGATTTCGGGTATTTGTTATAAACAATTTTCCAGTGCGGCATGGCCGATTCGATATTGTCTTGTTTGTAGAATTCGTTATACAAAGACAATTCGTTCATAAAATCCCTGTCCTGTTCACGAATCAGATCTTCTGCTGATTTAAGTATTACGTCACCTGATTCTTCATCTTTTTCATCACCCGGCAATTTTCCGTCGAAAGCAAAGTCAAAAACATTGCCCGGCTTATCTGAAATATCCAACCGTTCCGATTCGGTAATGTATGTGAACCTGATCCATTTGGTTTTATCACTGGATTCCACTTCATATTTTCCATCGAAACTGGTCATCATTGAGCCGCCACGGTGTGCTTCAACAGTAACTCCTGCGGCAGGTTTACCTTCGCGGTAAACAGTGCCTTTAATTACTCTTTGCGCCTGAATAGTTGTGACGGCTGCCAAAACCAGGGAGGCTATTAAGAGTGATATGCGAAAAACAGCTTTCATAGTTTTATATTTTTTATTGTTTTACTTTATTTTAATCAAATCTCCGTTGTATAAACCACAAGTCGTATAAGTTTACACTCAGGTTCAGTTTTGCATAATTTTCAAGAACTAAGTTGTTTTGTTTTGTACCTCTTCTTCCCAACTCAGCCGAAATATTGATGGTAGAATTGGAACGATAAACCGGTAACCCAACACCAAAACTTATGCCAAAATCATTAATTCGCTGGTTATCAAACTCAAGATATGAATTTTCATATTTCAATCCTGCACGGTATGCAATCCGGTTAATGTAACTGCGAATTGAAAATTTATCTGGAATCCATTCAGCACCAACCGCAAATTTATTCAAATCTGTTAAAACATCGCTACCTCCGCCCGGTAAATTTACATCTGCCCAACCCTGACGGTAATAATCTGCATTAATCTCCAACGAATTATTTTTTACGTAGGAAATTCCAAATCCGTAGGTTAGCGGAAATTCAAGGTTTCCTTTTTCTTCGGTACGGAAAGGTTTTATGGTGTCCTGGTCGGCGCGTGTTGAGTTATTTACCTGTATTTGGATGAATTTGGTGTTTAAATCGGAATAAAACCGGGTAAAGGTGGGTTTGTTTTCAACTACGGCTGCCAAAGTAATCCGTTGTTCGTTTTTCAACGGGATAGTAGCTTGAGCCCCCAAACTAAGGTTGAAACCCCGAATTCTTAACGATTCATTTCGACTATTGGTATAAAACTCGGCAGGAGAATCTAAAAAGTAGGTTTGTGCATTGCGATTAAGTGACCCAAACATGTAGTTTAGGTTGGCACCCACCGAAATATTTTTTACCGGATCAACGGCCAGTCCCAAATAGGCTCTTGAAAGTGAACCTTCACCATAATATTTATTCAGAATATTTCCCGTATTTTCAACTTCGTCAAATACTTCCACATCGTAGCCAACGTCCGAGTAAGGAGTGAGCCCCAGCGAAGTTGCCATCCAGTTGGTAATCTGGAAATTCATGGCAAAATACCTGAAGTTGAAATCGTTGGCATTCATACTGCCAATGTCATTGCTGTAGTTGGCATATTTACCACTCACACCAAACTCAAACATAAATCCAAGAGAATCAACTGCGGTATATGATGCCGGGTTTGAGGTGTTAATTTGCTGATTGTTGCGACTGGCCAGAGAGGCGCCTCCCATGGCAGAAGTCCGCCCAAAACTGTATGGCTGAAGGTCGCCCAAACCAAACCGTGAATACGGTGAACTGGTGTTGTTATTAAATTGTGCAAACAATAAAGCCGGCATTATAAGCATTCCGGCCAGTATAAATACGTTTCTAAGTCTCCCCATTATGTTCTAATATACGGTTTAAACCGATGGCTGTTAAATTGAAATGTACAAAGAAAGAATTTTTTAATTTCTTATCAAAAAAATTGACATCGCCTCCGGTAATAATAACGTTTAAATTTGCATAAAATTCCTTAAAAGTGTCAATGGCTTTATCTACCTCAAAAACAACTCCATGCTGAACGCCAGCCCGAATTGCTTCCTCTGTTGTTTTCCCAAAAAGTTTCCCAAAATCTTTTTTTTCAACCAAAGGCAAACGCCCGGTGAAATGATTTAGCGCTTTAAACCGCATGACCAGACCCGGTGAAATGTTACCACCCAGGTATTGCCCTTTTTCGTTGACCAAATCGTAAGTAATTGCTGTTCCGGCATCAATAATCAGCACATTTCTGTTTGGGTAAAGGTGGAAAGCCCCAACTGCAGCTGCAAGTCTGTCTTTTCCAAGTGTATCTTTCGACTGGTAACAATTTTCTAAAGGCAGTGGAGTTTCGGAATCGAGTTCAATAAATGTTTTAAAATTTTGCTGAAGGTGTTTTTTTAGTTCCGGCGAATAATCCTTTACAGTTGAAAGAATAACCTTATCTATTGAAGGGTGTTCTTTTAACAGCACCTCAATATGTGATGGCAAAAATTCATCAACCGGTACTGAAATCATCTCTTCCCTGTGGTTAAACACAGAAAATTTGGTGCGCGTATTACCTATGTCAATTATCAGGTTCATCTTAATCGATAATCCGCTGGCTGATATCAAGTGCTTTAACCGAGTGCGTAAGTGCTCCTATGGAAATGTAATTTACACCTGTGGCTGCCACTTTTCTAATGCGCTTCAATGTCATGTTTCCCGAAGCTTCAATTTTTGCACGGCCATTAATAATATCAACTGCCTCCTTCATCATTTTGGAACTCATATTATCGAGCATAATGATATCTACATCGGCATCAAGTGCCTCCTGAACCTGTTCAAGATTGGACGTTTCCACTTCGATTTTAATGCTTTTCGGAATTTTTGAACGGATAGCATCCACTGCCTGTTTAATGCTGCCGGCAACCTGAATGTGGTTGTCTTTAATCATGACCATATCATAAAGCCCAAACCGGTGATTTGAACCGCCACCCATTCTCACCGCATATTTATCGAGATGCCGGTATCCGGGAAGTGTTTTTCTTGTATCCAGTATTTCCACTTTGTGTCCTTTAACTTCCTGAATACATAAATTGGCATACGTTGCAATGCCCGACAAACGCTGTAAAAAGTTAAGCGCCTTGCGTTCACCGGTGAGTAAAGCCCGATAATTTCCTTTAAATCTGGCAATAATATCGCCCGGTTTTACTTTACTGCCGTCGGAAATAAGTTCTTCCCATTCAATATTTTTATCGAATTTTTTGAAAACCATTTCGGCCACAGCAAGCCCGGCAATTACACCCTCTTCCTTGGCAACCAGAATTGCCGTTTTGCTGGTATTGGGCGGAACCAGGTTGTTGGTGGTAATATCTCCATCGCCAATATCTTCTGCATAGGCTATATCGAATAATACCTCGGCCGATTTTAATATTTTTTCATCTATCATTTTTTCTCTCTTCTTACTGTCTCAAATTGAATTTCTTTGTTTTTCTGCTGCAAAATATGCACTTCAAAGTTGGGGCTTTCTTTCGGGAAATCAGTTCGTATATGCCCGCCCCGGCTTTCTTCACGTTTTAACGCGGCTTTTGCAATTAAGCGGCAAATTGTTGCACTGCTTTTTATTTTCAGCAGATTATAATCGTTATGAATATTCTTGTACTCTTCTGCAATTTTCTCAAATTTGATGACAGCCTCCTCCAATCCCAGTTTATTCCTCACAATACCCAGGTTTTTCATCATTAAGGAGGCAATTTCATTCTGAACTTCCAGAAATGTATTTTCAGTTTCAGAATTTGAAAAAATCGGTTCAGTTTCGGGGAGATTCTCCCGGGGCCCGGAAAGTTTTGCGGCAGTTTCACTGGCACGTTTGCCAAATACCAGGCACTCGAGCAGGGAGTTACTGGCCAGCCGGTTTGCACCCATTACCCCGGTTGATGCGGCTTCGCCACAAACAAAAAGGCCTTTAACGTTTGTTTCACCATTCAAATTTGTGTGGATACCGCCTACCATATAATGGGCTGCAGGAGAAACCGGAAGCAAATCTTTTGTAAGGTCAAACCCAAGTTCTTTCAGGTGCACATATATATTTTTAAATCTCGACTTTATTTTTTCCGGATCGAGGTGTTTAAGCGACAAAAAAACGTAATCTTTCCCCGATTCCTGAATTTGCCTGAAAATATGATATGCCACTATATCACGCGGGGCAAGCTCGGCCAGTGGATGAATGTCTTTCATAAACCTTCTTCCTTCATGGTTAAGAAGCCAGGCTCCTTCTCCCCGAACAGCTTCACTAATCAGGTATGCTTCTTTTCCCGGAACATAAAGAGCCGATGGATGAAACTGGATGAATTCAATGTCGGAAACTTTTGCTCCGGCTTCCCATGCAAGTGCAATCCCATCGCCGGTTGCGGTGTGCGGATTGGTTGACCGGGCAAAAATGCGGGAAAGTCCGCCGGTTGCAAGTATAACAGCTTTGGTTTTAAAAAGCAGGTTTTTCCCTGTTTTAAAATTCAATGCCTGCACACCGGCTATGCATCCGTTGTTTTTCAACAGTCTGACTGCTGTAGTATATTCAAAAGGTGTAATATTTTTTTGTTGTTTAACTTGCTGAAGGGTAAAACAGGTTAGCATTTTTCCTGTGGCATCGCCACCAGCGTGCAAAATCCGGCGTCTGCTGTGAGCGCCTTCCAGTCCAAGCACAAATTCGCCGTTTTTTTGGTCGAACTGCATTCCCATTTCAATCATTTCCAAAACACGCTCTTTGCCTTCGTTTACCAGAATACGCACGGCATCTTCATCGCAAATTCCCTTTCCGGCTGCCAGTGTATCTTTCATGTGCAATTCCGGCGAATCGTCATCGGCGATGGCTGAAGCAATGCCACCCTGCGCATAATATGAATTACTGGTATCGAGTTGCGATTTGGTAACCACCGCAACATTGCCAAATTTTGAAGAATAATATGCCGCAGTTAGCCCGGCAAGGCCACTTCCAATGACAACCGTATCAAAATCAAATATTTGCATGGAATTGCTTTTCGTAAATGCGCGGCAAAGTTACTATTTCTTTCAAGTAAATGCGCGATTTTCTTTTAAAGCTTTTTTATTCCGGCAGATAATCTGACCGGACAGGAGAAAAAAGTAACGATTATACGTAATCCATTATCCTTCCTGCAATCTGGAGTAACGATATTTCGGCCAACTTGGTCTGAAACTTTACTGAAATTAACCGCTCTTCGGCATCAAGTAAACTTTTTTGTACTTCGCGCAACTCTATACCCGACAATGCGCCTAACCGGTATCGTTCCAACGCAATTTCCAGGTTCTCGCGGGCCACATCCAGATTTTGCTCTTCCATTTGCACCAGGCGCAGGTTATTTTCATACGCATAATAAACCGTAAGCAGTTCGGCTTTTATATCCTGTTCAATTTCCTGATAACGGTACATTCGGTTTTCCACTTCAATTAAAGCATTCGTTTTTTCGCGCCGGCGGTTAAAACCGTTAAAAATGTCCATTCCCAGTGTAAGGCCATAATTTAACGCCCTGTTTTGCTGGTTTTTTAATTCCACTTCACCGTAATCGCTTATGGTGCCGGTGCCTAACCCTCGGTAATTATAATTGTAACCTGAATAAAGATTAAGATAAGGATAGGTACGCGAAGAAATAATTTTATAGTCCAATTCAGAAATGATTTGGTTTTTTAAGGCAATCTGTAAACTGGTATTAAAATCGAGTGTCAATTCCAGTAACTCTTCATAAAGCAAATCGGGATTGAAAACGATAGCTGAATCAAGCAAAACAATTTCAGTTTCCAGGTTTTCCAGCGCCATAAGTTTTTTTAGCCGCACCGCCGATTCAAGTATGGCTTCGTTTTGCCTGGCAAGCCGCGAACTATCGGCATTTAGGTAAACAATGGACTGCAAAAGTTCAAGTTTGGATGAAGCCCCTAACAGATAGCGTTCTTCATCAATCCGCACCCGCTCTCTCGATAGTGAAACGGCGTACTCCATGTTGTTGAAATAGTTCAACTGCTGAATATGGTAATAGTATTCGGCAACAATCTGCGCCACCAGGTTTTCCATTGACATTTGGGTATTGAGTTCCCCCATTTGTTTTAATTCGCTGAGCTTCTGATAAGATGTCTGAATATTAAATCCGCGGAATAAAGGCATATCCAGATTTAATGCAGCCGTACCCGTGGTATTGTGAATACCGCTTGAAAGCCTTTGCGAACCGTCGTTCATGTTTTGGGTGGTGGAAGTTAAGTTACCGCCAAATCTGTTGGTGGTTGTAACTGTAGGTAAAAACCCGGCATTGCCTTTGGTATAATTGTTCCCGGCAATTTCTTCCTGGTTGCGGGCCACTTTTACTGAAAAATTTTGTTCCAGACCGGTCACCACACAATGGCTAAGGTCATAAACTTCCTGAGAATGAATAATGTCAGGAAAAAACATGAAAAAAATTGCCGGTATAAGAATTTTTAATTTATGCAGGTTGTTCATTTTTATCAGGAGTATTCGCATTTTCACTTATATTTTTTGATTCGCTTGAAACAAAGAGATAAATTCCGGGTACCACATACAAGGTAAGGAATGTGGCAATTGTCAAACCACCAACTACGGCAGTACCCATTGCTACGCGACTTTGGGCGCCTTCTCCAAATCCCAGTGCCAGTGGCAAAATTCCAAGTATGGTTGACAAACTGGTCATAAGAATTGGACGAAACCGGGCTGCCGAAGCAAATTTAATCGCATCAAATTTTGTCATTCCTGCATATTTGCGCTGGTTGGCAAATTCCACTATCAAAATACCATTTTTCGAAACCAGTCCAATTAGCATGATTATACCAATCTGGCTGAATATATTCATAGTAATATCAAAATACCACATAAAAAACAGTGCGCCGGTTAATGCGAGCGGAACAGTCATCATTACAATAATCGGATCTTTAAAACTTTCGAACTGGGCCGAAAGCACCAGGAAAATAAGCACAATAGCCAAAACAAAGGCAAACATCAGGCTCGAAGAACTTTCCATAAAATCTTTGGAGTCACCGTCAAGTGCAGTCCTGAACGAGTCGTCCAGCACCCTGTCCCGAATTTTGTCCATTTCCTCAATTCCCTGGCTGATGGTTGTACCCGGAGCAAGGTTAGCCGAAATGGTTGCCGAAACAAACCGGTTGTAACGGTAAAGTTGCGGCGGTGCTGTCGATTCTTTCAGTGTAACAAAATTATCGAGTTGTACCATCTGGCCTTTATCGTTTCTCACATACAGCGATTTCAGGTCAAGTGGTTTGTTTCTGTCTTGCCGTGCCAATTCGCCCAGAATCTGGTATTGTTTTCCGTTCATAATAAAATAACCGAAACGTTGTCCGCTGAGCGCCAGTTGAAGTGTTTGTCCGATATTTTGTGTAGAAACACCCAGCAGGTTGGCTTTGTCGCGGTTAATTTCAATCTGAAGTTCAGGTTTTGTAAATTTCAGGTTTACATCCGGCATTACAAAAACAGGATTGTTGTTTACTTCGGTCATAAATTCAGGCAATATTTCCCGGAGTCTGTCAATGGTTGGGGCCTGAATCACATATTGAATAGGTGGCCTGGCGCGTCTCCCTCCAAAAGTTGACTGCTGAACCACTGTTGCCCTTGCTTTTGTCATTTTCCGGAGTTCGGAAGTAAGCTGGCTTGCAATTTCCTGTTGCGAACGATTCCTTTCAGAAGGTTCGACCAAAACAACACGTACAAAGGCAAATGTTCCCCTTACCATAGTAGTTACGTTATTCCTTTCCGGAATTATTTCTTCAACCAGCCTGCCTACATCTTCCACATAATCGAGGGTATATTCATAAGTAGCACCTTCGGTTGTAGTAATCCGCGCATTCATTTGAGAACGGTCTTCCATTGGCGCCATTTCAGCAGGAATAATCCGATATAAACTGTAAATTAAAACGAAAGAACCTAATAAAATAAGTAGTGAAAGGTATTTTCTTTTCAAAAAGCCTTCAAGAGAGTTTTTGTATGCGTCATTAAGTTTTACAAAATATTTTTCAGACCAATTATAGAAGCGATTGTGTTTTTGCCTCGATTTCAGCAGTTTGGTTGAAAGCATTGGCGTAAAAGTCAGCGCAACAAATGATGAAATCATAACAGCTCCTGCAATTACTATACTGAATTCGCGAAAAAGCCTCCCGGTCATTCCTTCAAGAAAAACAATGGGAAAGAATACTGCAACCAGTGTAATTGTTGTGGCAATTATGGCAAAAAATATTTCGTTCGAGCCTTTCATTCCCGCCTCAAGCGGGGTCATTCCCTGTTCAATTTTTACGTAAATATTTTCCATCATTACAATGGCATCGTCAACCACGAGCCCAATGGAAAGAACGATTGCCAGCAGGGTAAGCACATTAATGGTGAACCCGGCCAGATACATGATGAAAAATGAACCGATAAGCGAAACCGGAATGACTAAAATGGGGATTATGGTAGTGCGCCAGTCGCGCAAAAAGAAAAAGATAATAACCACCACCAGAAAAAATGCGAGATAAATGGTGGTTTGTACTTCGCTGATGGATGAACGGATATATTTGGTGTTATCAAATCCGATTTCAATTTCCACATCGTCCGGGAGGTCTCTTTTAATAAATTCCAGCCGTTGATAAACATCGTCCACAATATCGATATGGTTTGCCCCCGGTTGCGGAATAATAATGGTGGCAATCATTGGAATGTCGTTCATCTTCATTATTCCCCGCAAGTCTTCCGGGCTCAGCTCGGCGCGTCCAATGTCGCGCACCCGTACTAGCTGGTTGCCCGACTGTTTCAGAATCAAATTGTTAAATTCCTGCGGTGTGGTCATTAACCCGAGTGTGCGAATAGTCAGTTCCGTTGTGTTTCCTTCGATGCTTCCGGCAGGGAGTTCCACATTTTCGCGCATAAGAGCATTCCGCACATCGAGCGGGGTCATCTGGTATCCTGCGAGTTTGGCCGGGTCGAGCCAAATGCGCATAGCATACCGTTTTTCGCCCCAAATACCCACTGAACTTACTCCTGAAATGGTTTGCAATTGTTCCTTGAAAGTCAGTTCAGCAATTTCCGAAAGTCCGAGCAGCGAGCGTTTCGGACTTTTTATGGCAATCATCATGATAGGCTCGGAATCAGCATCGGCTTTTGAAACAGTTGGCGGATCGCAGTCGCGTGGAAGAAACCTCTGAGCCTGCGAAACTTTGTCGCGCACATCGTTGGCAGCAGTTTCCAGGTCAACTGACAATTCAAATTCCACACTAATCCGGCTTCGTCCCTGGCTGCTGCTGCTGGTCAGTGTTCGAATTCCCGGAATGCCGTTAATAGATTGTTCCAAAGGTTCGGTAATCTGCGATTCAATAACATCGGAGTTTGCACCCGGGTAAGAGGTACTTACCGAAATAATGGGAGGATCGACACTGGGAAACTCCCGCACACCAAGAAATGTCATTCCAATGGCGCCAAAAAGTAAAATGACCAGGGAAAATACCGTGGCCAGTACCGGTCGTTTTATGCTGACGGATGAAAGACTCATTTGATTTCGTTTACTAAATGTTGGTTTGTAACTAATGTATCAAGCTGAACAGGAAGATCGTCTCTTAGCTGAAGAGTTGCAGTGGTGAGCAAAGTATCCCCAAAATTCAGCCCGGTTCTGATTTGAATATGTGATTCTGTTCGCAAGCCTGTTGTAACTTTTCTTTCACGGGCTTTTCCGTTGCTCATAATAAAAACTTTTTCTCCTTCCATTTCAGGAATTAAAGCTTCGGTAGGAATGGAAACGGCGTTTTCAATTTCCGAAAGCCTGGCCCTGACACTGGCAAACCGGCCCGGTTTCAGTTCTTCGTTGGTATTCGGATAAAGTGCCCGTGCTACAATGGTACGCGTATTCATATCCACTTTCGGGTCGATGGCATAAACCTGAGCTTCAAATGATTTTTGAATTCCGTCCACATCAAATGAAATGGAAAATCCCGGCGTTACTTCGCCTGCATATCTTTCAGGAATGGAAAATTCTATTTTCAGCGGTCGTGTTTTTACCAGTCTGACAATTTTTGTTTGAGTGGTGGCAAAAGCGCCTTCCGAAATCATGCGCAAACCTACAATTCCAGCGAAAGGTGCACGCAGTTCGGTTTCGGCAATACGCGCTTCTATGAGCATAATATCGGCTTCAATTGATTGCAGTTCAGTGGCTACCTGGTCGTAACTTTCGCGACTGATGGCATCTCTGTCTAACAATTGCCTTTGCCTGAATTCCCGTTCTTCTACCAGTTTCTTTTGTGCCTGCAATTTTAACAACTGTGCCTGCAACGGCCTGTCATTTATTTTGGCCATCAATTCGCCTTTCTTCACTTTTCGCCCTTCTTCAAAATAAAGTCCTACTACTTTGCCGGAGGTTTCAAAAGCCAAATCAACTTCCTCGTCGGGGAGTAAAGAGCCGGTACTGTATATCATTTCGTTCATTTTTGTGGGAACCAGCACATAACCGCTTGCAAACAGCGGCTGCTGTCCTCCACCCGGTTCGCGCATGCCCGGCTGCGGGCCTCCCCCTTCGCCTGAACTGAATATCGGTTTTAATTTCGGGTAAAATATAATTCCTGCCAACACCAATGTGAGGATAACAGTGATAGAAATTCTAAAAATATTTTTAGTTGCCACGTTCTTAAATTGTTAAATAAATTATAATATGGTTTTTCCCTTAATAAGCTGATTTGACTAACAAAGTTTAAAAAGGTTAAATCAGGGAAAGGGCAAATTTATAAAAATGTTTTGGAAATTATTCCGTTTTTACAGCAACTTCCCCAATCATCTCCTCCAAAATATATCCGGCGGTTTCCACATTCGGAACGTTGGAAAAAGTGAGTGTAAGTTTGTGGTTTCGCTCACGCATTTGCCCTTTGGTTTTGCCTTTTTGCACATACTGGACGATTTGCATAAACAATGCCGACTGGTAAAACGGCGACTGCTGGTCGGTAATAAAATAACAAATCATTTTGCTTTCTTTCAGAATGATTTTCTCCATACCCAGTTCAATGGCTTTCCAGCGAAGTTTCACCACTTCGAGCAGTTCGCGGGTTTCCGAAGGAATTTCACCAAACCGGTCTTCTATT
>JAHYIT010000238.1 GCA_019429205.1 Mariniphaga sp.
TTGTTACACCGGCGCTTTAGCCCGGTGAGAGGAAGTCGGTACAACAGAAAACAGGCTTTAGCCATTAACAAAGATTAAACGCACTTTATAATTCAATCTTATCTCCATACCGTTGGCCTGGCATAGCCATCCCTTCGGGAAAAGCAGACGGCAATAAATATCCAATACAATTGGAAATGATGTATAAATTGCCATTTCTAATAAAAATCCGTAACTTTTAAATATTAAATCAGTTTAAAAGTATATTATAAAACTGACTGAATGATTGGAAATTCCACATCGGAACATGAATTTGTTAAGCGGCTTACAAAAATTGTGGAAGCCAACCTGCAAAACGAACAATTCGGGGTTAACGAGCTGGCAGCAAAAACAGGATTGAGCCGTTCGCATATTCACCGCAGATTAAAAAGCATTTCCAACAAGTCGGTCAGCCAGTTTATTCGTGAGGTAAGGCTGGAAAAAGCAAAGGAATTTTTGGAAGAAGGAAATCTCACAGGTTCTGAAATAGCCTGGAAAGTGGGATTTAGCAGCCCTTCGTATTTTATTAAAAGCTTTCACGATTATTTTGGGTATCCTCCGGGAGAATATGCCAAACACACTGATGAGCAGGGTAAAAATCAGGAATTAACAATCTCTTCGGAAATAGTTGAAAACCAAACAAAGTTTTTCCGGAAGAGAAAGTTGATGGTGTGGGCGCTTGTTCTGCTTTTTGTTCCTTTGTTGTTTTTGGCAATCCGATATTTTTTTCAGGAATCTGGTAAAACTGATTTGGAAAAATCTGTTGCTGTGCTGCCATTCAAAAACCTGAGTGATGATTCGGAAAACAGATATTTTGCTGATGGAATAATGGATGATATGCTAAATCATTTATCCCACATTGAAGACTTCAGGGTTATTTCCCGAACCTCAACTGAAAAATACAGAAACAGTGAAAAATCATTGGCACAAATTTCCAAAGAACTTGGTGTTTCATATATCATTGAGGGAAGTGTGCAGAAGTTTGAAAAGAGGGTGAAAATCATTATTCAATTAAACGATTACAATGGGAATCATATCTGGTCGGAAAGTTTTGACAGGGAACTCGATGATATTTTTAGTCTGCAAAGCGAAATTGCCCAACTGGTTGCATCGAATCTGGAAACGGTTCTTTCTCCTCAGGAAATTGAGCAAATTGAAAAACAATATACCGATAATCCGGAAGCGTATGATTTATACCTGCAGGGTCGGTTTTACCATCGTTTAAGAACGAAAGAAAGTTTTCAGAAAAGCCTGGAATACCACAACAAAGCGCTTGAACTCGATTCAAATTATTGTCTGGCTTATGCCGGATTAGCTGACGTATATGTTACCAGCACATGGTTTGGCAATTTTACGAGGGATGAAGGTATTCCCAAAAGCAGGGCGTATGCTTTAAAAGCGTTAAGTATCGAAAAAAATCTTGCTGAAGCACATGCAACGTTAGGGGCAATAGCCATTTATTTCGATAATGACTGGGAAATTGCAGAGAAAGAACTTAAACTGGCAATGACTCTCAACCCCCAATATCCGCGGGCTTATCATTTGTATGCGCAATACCTCACTGTAATTGGGAAAGAGGAGGAAGCCCACTTTTACCTTAACAAAGCGCTTGAATTAGACCCAAGCGACAGGCAATTAAACTGGCATAATTACTACTTGTATCGAAGAGAAGGAAATTATGACAAAGCCCTCGAATTTTCGGATAAAATACGTTTTATAGATGGAAATGAAAAAGAATATTATAGGAGGAATCTTGATATTTATCTCAGGCAAAACAATATCACAAAAGTTATAGAAGAATTTAAAAATTTTCAGTCCAAAATCTCATCAGGAGTAGCCCCTGAAATGGTTGACAGCATTTATGCTGAAAAAGGAAAAGATGGATTTATACGCTTTATCATTGAATTTGAATTGAAAAAAAGTGAATTATTCCCTTATGAAATAGCTGCCTTTTATTCAACTATTAATGAAAAAGATTCGGCAATAACTTACCTGGAACGCTCTTTTGAAAGTGGCCATGGAGGCCTTGTAAGAGCTTTAGGTGGAAAAGAATTTGATAATTTTCGCTCAGAACCCGGATTTAAAGAGCTCATAAGAAAAACGAACCTGGAGGATATTGATTTTACCCAATAAAAAAACAGCAGGTTAAACCCAAAATCAACATAGTTGATATACCTCGCAACATAATTACAACAATTGGCAAAAAATTACACATTTCTGCAACATAATTGATATGCACTGCCTGCATTTTCTGCCGAAATTGAATGTGGATTAAATCAATTTAAATCCACATTGTTTCATTTAAAAATTACCATTATGAAAACAAAAAAGTTAATTTTTCTGATTTTTGCTTGTTTCGGCCTTTTGTTTGGCTGCAACCAGTATGAGATGCCGGACGACGACCTGGCAGATTTGGATTTAAAAAAAGCAACAAAGGCTGCTGTTTTCGTGGTTGAACCCAATGGAGCCGACGACACTCCTGCCTTTATGCAGGCATTTGAAGATGCCAAAACTGCCGGCCCCGGGTCTGTGGTACAGTTGTGCGAAGGCGAGTACCATGTGGGCCACATGCAGATTCGGGACTTCTGTGGTGCGCTGAAGGGAGCCGGCAAGGGTAAAACAATCATCACTGTTTTGCCGGGCCTGTATTTAGATGATTTGTTCGCTCAAAACCTGTTTCACTGTATGGTTAAATTTGTGGGTGGTGACGTGCACCTGAGCCATTTCACCATGCAGACTCCTCCGGGAAAGTTGACGGAATCGACAGGCTGGCCAAACATGCATCTTAATTCCTTGCTTAACTTTTCCGCATTTAGTGCCAATTATGAAACTGGCAACGAAAGCCGTTCCATTAACGTGGTTATTGACAACGTAAATTTCAGGGGACAGTATCTGGAGGGAGGACCCGGTTATGTGAATCATTACAACTGCTATATTGCAGTAAGAGCCGGTTTTGATTACTTTCCACCGGCTACAGTTCTTGACAATCCTCTTCCGAGGGAGAAAATTGATTTCAAAATCACCAATTGTGAATTTAACACTTTCGTATATGGTATGGTACTTAACGGTATGAAAAACAACAGAATCATAATCGGAGAAAATAACAAGGGTAATATATTCAATAATCTCGACCAGCAGGGCGGTATCTGGGAAGGCAGAAACACGCTTGTAAGTATCGAAGGCAATACGTTCAATATCCCTGAATCCAGCTACGGTTTCTACCTGGATGATTGGCCATGGTATATGGTTTTAAAAGATGAACCTTCGGAAAAGGCTACAGTTTTCAATGTTCAGAATAACCGTTTTAATATGACTCACTCTAACCAGGCCCTCTTCCTTCGAAACAGACGTACAAGTACCAATCCCGAGGAGCCTGCTGCAATCTTCCAGGTAAGGAATAACCAGTTCAATATGGACGGCTGTGAGCGGGGAATACACAGTAATTTTACCAAGGGCATGGTAATTCGAAATAACAAATTCACCGGGCACGGTGGTTGGGCACTCTATCTTATCAACTCTAGCCAGGGGGGACTTGTGCAGGGTAATAATTTCTCAACAGCAGAATTTGAAAACGGGGTGGCCTATTTAAACGAAAGCACCAGTGACTGGACTTTTGTGGGTGGCAATTTTAAAGACAAGGTTACCGATCTTGGCACGAATAACGTGTTCACCGGAATGAATGTATCCACTGCCGAAGAACCACCCGGACAGTCTATTTCTGAAAAAATTGTGCCGATGAACCATCTGATGGAATAATTATGTTGCGTTTTATCAATTAAAATAAAAAATTAGTATTATGAAAACACTACTAAGAATTTTCTTTTTGATGGCTGTGTTCAGCCTTGTTGCCGGGTGCAATAAAACGGATGAGTTTTTTTCAGAAAATGCTGTAGAATTGAAAAAAGCTCCCATAGTTAATCCTGCCCAGGGTTTAGATCAGGAACGGTTCGTAACCATGAAAGATGTGGATCTCACCATCCATTACCGCGTTATTGGAAAAGGACCAATTGATATGGTATTTATCCCGGGTTGGACCAATCCGCTGACTGTTTATACTAAGCAATTCGATTATTTCAGAGATAAAGCACGATGCATTTACATTGACCTTCCAGGTCATGGAT
>JAHYIT010000239.1 GCA_019429205.1 Mariniphaga sp.
AATCAGGCAAAATCCCGGTTCCGACTTTTTTCCCCGGTTAGGATTCCTTGTATTTTTTATTCAACAGCCGCTTAAACTTCAAACTTCGTTCCCCAAAATTTATAAGCAACCCCACCTCCAGATTATAAACTTCCAGGTAATTTAATGCTTGTGCCAGATTGGTGTCATCCATTTGACTGACAGCTTTGATTTCCACCGAAACCTTTTCTTCCACAAAAAAATCTACCCGACGTGTTCCAATCTGAACTTCGCGGTACATTATGGGCATATCGAATTCGCGTTTGAAATATAATCCGGCCAAACTCATTTCAATTTCCAGAGCCCGCTGGTAAATTACTTCCTGAAAACCACTGCCCAGCGTATTGTGAACGGTCATTGCACAACCAATAATTTTTGATGTCAGTTCTGAATACTTGTACGCTTCTTTTTTCATGATATTTCTTTCTTGGTTAAACAATTGTCTTAACCCGGATTCATTTGATTTTCCCGATTACCCCGACTTTTTCCTTCTCCTAATCACGGTAATCCTTTAATCAGGCAAAATCCCGGTTCAGACTTTTTTCCCGGCTCAGACTCCCTCCACCACCTTCACTTCCTCTTTCGTCAATCCATACAGTTCATAAACCAACTGGTCAGTGTCGGCTTTGGGATTTATAAGAGGCTCAACTTCATGACAATGGAAAAAGTAAAAAAATGAAATGCTAATTTAGAAAAATAATTCTGTAATATCTGTTAAAAAACATAAACATGAAAACTCATTTACAAAATGTAAAATGTAATTTTGATTAAAAAAACAATGTTGTGATGAGCCTTAAACATATAGTTGTCATTTGCGGGATAGCGTGTTTCGGTTTAACAGGTTGCGAAAAAACAGAAGAATCTGTTATGAAAAACCTGTCCTTTCCGTCGGAAATTATTTTTTATCCACTTGAAGATGAAGCGAAATTTTCCATTACCAATTCAGGTTCCCGTTCGCTGATGCTGAGATTTACTTTCAGTGAGCTCGTAAACTGGCGGAACTCCACGGAAACCATGCAGGTTCTTCCCGAAGGTGAAACGCTTGAAATCGATTTAAAACTGAACCGTTTACTTGTTACCGAAGAAAATCAGGTAACGGAAATTACCATCTATGTCCCCATTGCCGAACAAACGATTCGTATTCCGGTTACCATGCATTCGGTTTTGCCAATGCAAACGCCGTTAAATTACAACATTGTGGATGCAGCTTACGATGATAATTCCGACAGGATTATTGCAATATCCAGCCAGCCGCAGAATAAATTGCTGGCTATTTATCCGGTTTCGGGCGAAACTAAGGAAATTCTGTTAAACAGCAGACCACTGTCGATGCATCTCAGTAATGAATTGGGAAAGGTGGTAGTCGGCCAAACTGATCGTTTTACCATTGTTGATCTGGCTTCCTTTACCATCGTAGGGGAATCGCAAACTGAAAAGGATAACTATGCGGTTTTTATGCCAAACGAAAACTGGCTGTTTTCAACTCCCGAGTATGCTTATTTGAACCGGATTAATCTGAACACCGGAGAAATTAAAATAAATTCCCGCTACGGATTAATGCGTTTTGAACAACATCCTTTCCGTGAAAATGCACTGCTTGGGTCGGTTATGAAGCTGCATCCTTCGATGATGGATGTTTATGACATCAGCAACGGAAATTTTGAAAAACTCTATTCCAGCGAACGTGGCGACGACCTGCGCGATGTTCACGACAACTTTTGGTTAACCCGGAACAAGCAGTTGATTATTACCCGCGGAAAGTGTGTTTTCACCTGTTCATCCGTTCAGGAGCAGGATTTACAATTTGTGGAAATGCTTTCCGAGGGAAAAGTTATCAATTCAATGGTGCACACCGACCGGTTTTCCCAAATCGCAACCATTACCCGTTACCAGAATGTTTGGTTACCCGGCGAAAACGATATTTTGTTTTATTCTGTACCAAATTTTTCGGTAACCGGGAAAATTCCGGTTCCGGTGGTGAATCCTCAGCCCGAAGGACCTTCGGAGGGATTTTTCATATTCACGGATAAAGCGCAAAAAAAATTATACGTTCTGGCTGCCGACCATTTTAAATTGTTTTATGCCACGAGCTGGACCCTGTTAAATTATAATCTTGAAAAATTATTCACAATTCCATAATTAAATGTTTTTTACGATATGAAATCAATTGTTACCCTTGCACTGCTGATTGTATTATTCAGCACAGTAACCGCTCAAACCGAAAAAGGAAAATTTCTGCTGGGAGGGAGCAGCAATTTCACGGCAACATTTTTGAAAAGCCAAACTGAAACAGAAAATTACGAGAGTGATCCCGTGTCTGCCTCAACCATTGAGTTCAGCCCGCAATTCGGATATTTCGTGGTCAATGGTTTGGCAATCGGACTCGATGTGCCCATTTCTTTTTCCACCGAAAAAGATGACGGCGACAAGTTTAAAACAAGCACCTGGCTGGTGGGCCCTTTTGTGCGCAGTTACCTTGGAGGACAGAATGTAAAACCTTTTCTTCAGGCATCCATAGGTTTTGGGAAAAGCAAATACGACAGCAATTACGAATATATACACTACCCGGACGACATTACCAAATTCGACTTGTTTGGATATGAAGCAGGTGGTGGAATCAGCATGTTTATAAACCAGCATGTGGCATTCGACGTGGCGGTTGGTTATGCTTCGGTTCGGTCGAAATTCAAAAATGTGTACAAAGAAAATGCAAAAACCACTGTTTCAGGATTTGGCGCCAGTTTCGGACTAATTGTCGTATTATGATCCGAAATTCTTTTGAATTACTAATTTTTGGTTTTCGATTTAAAAATGTATGCTACCTGCAACCCCATCCGGAAACCGCTCCAGGCGGTTCTCACTTCAGAATTTTCTATGGCCAGCCACCGGTCTTTGGTACCTTCTGGGTACAGTTTTCCGGGAAAATCGTGCAAGTACCCCAGGTTAAGATGAAAGCTGATTGGAGAAAGCCGGTATGCAGCAGCCATTCCAAGTTCCGCACCGGCGCCATTCGAATGAAACCGATAAGTTTCCTCTACCGTAACCTTTGCTGGTATCGTAATTTCAAAGTAATCTTTTCCTTTCAGGAAAGAAAACAGGTAGGAAGCTTCGAGGTATGCTCCGGCCGAAAATCTATTCTGCTGGTAAAAGTTCTTTAAAAACGAAAGCCCGAGCTGGTTGCCGTTTACAATGGCATCCAAATCAATACGCCCTGAATAATCGGAAATCGTTGACCGCGAACCGGTTGAACTGAAAGTATAAAAAATACCGATTTTATCGAGGTGCAAAACATTTCCCAATGCAATTTCTGCGCTGTAAACCGGAGAAACAGGGTAACTTTCGGTGGTTTTAAGCGGCAGATCATTTTGCCTGACCCGGAAGCGCTGAAAGTTTTTCAACTCAAGCATGTTGTAACTTCCCATTCCCAGTTTTGCGCCAAACGACCATTCCTGTCCAAAAGCAGAAACAGAAAATACAAAAAACACTATGGTAATCAATTGTTTCTTCATCTGTTAGTATTCAGAGGAGTTTATGTAAAAACCCTTGTCGCTGAACAGGTGGTTGTTCCAAAAGTAAACCACATCGAAGTTATGTTTCAGCCCAATTGTTTTTACAATTTCGCCGGTGGTGTAATCGTATATGTAAAGGTTTTGTTTGGTGTCGCTGCCTTTTACTTCATCCCAAAAAGCAACCTCATTCAAATTGGTATCTATTCCACAAAAATGGCCTTTTTTAACTGGAATTTCAATTTCCTTTTTAAGTAACCCGGCATCGTAAAGTCCAAAAACATTACCGATTTCGCCGGGATATTGCCGTTCATTTCCTTCCAGAAACCAGAGCAAATGTTTTTCTTCCGGCACCCAGTCCGCCCGCGAAATAATCGGCGCTGAAAATTTACCGGCCAGTTCAAATCCAGTTTCCGTTACATTAAAAACAAAAATTTCATCCAATCCTGCGTTTCCGTTACTTTTTCGGCTGAATGCAAAATTCCCGTCGGGCGACAAAACGATTTCTGAAAGGTTTTCATCGTTCTGTGTAAATAGCAATCTGTTTGCCTCTCCGTCATAAAGCCCAACACCAAATCCAACAGGGCCAATCATCCGGTTGTTTTC
>JAHYIT010000240.1 GCA_019429205.1 Mariniphaga sp.
CTGTAACGGCAAGGTATGTACCAACTCAGCGACCTGACCGGCCTGAGCCGGGAGAAGATTTTGCAGCCTGGGAAGGCAATTTTTACAACCAGTATTCCAGCGAATTATTTGCCCAGGTTATCCAGCCCGGCTCGGTGGTTGTGCTCGACGATGTGGAAGACAGAGACATTGGTTCCATTGGCTCCAACAATATTTTGTACTGGGTTTCTCTTGGTGCTGTTGGCGTGGTAACCGACGCCAGCTCGCGCGACACCGACGAAATCGCCCTGCAAAAAGTACCGCTTTACCTGCGTAAAAAAGGCCGGGGAATTCGGCCCGGAAGAAACGAACTGGAATCGGTGAACCGTCCGGTGGATATTGGCGGTGTTTTGGTTTGCCCCGGCGATGTGGTTGTTGCCGATGGCGACGGTGTAGTTGTAGTTCCGCGTAAAGTGGCCAGGGAGGTCGCACAACATGCACACGGTATTCTGAAAAAAGACAAAGCCGCACGTAAAAATTTGTACGAAAAACTGGGGATTCCGCTTGATAATACTGTAAAATAAAGGGTTGCAGCAAAGGTTCAGATAAGTTTTTTTGACTCAAAATTTAAGAAATTAATTTTTTCAGGAAAAAAGCATTGTTGGATTTGCCTGAAAAAAAATAAGTATTACTTTTGCACCCGCCTTTGACAAACAAAGGTACATAAGGATGACTCAGTAGCTCAGTTGGTAGAGCACATCCCTTTTAAGGATGGGGTCCTGGGTTCGAGACCCAGCTGAGTCACCAAACAAAAAGCTTCTGTTTTGCAGAGGCTTTTTTTATGACAAAAAGTTGAGAATGGCGGGGGTGAGAAGTTTATCCCGTGAAGCGAAGCGATATCGGGAAGCCCCAGCTGAGTCACCAAACAAAAAGCTTCTGTTTTGCAGGAGCTTTTTTTATGGCATAAAGCTGATAATAGTGGGGGCGAGAAGTTTATCCCGTGAAGCGCAGCGGAACCGGGAAGCCCCAGCTGAGTCACTTTTCAGGAAAACAAAAGAAAGTAAAAGCACTTAAAACGTTGATTTTGAGTGCTTTTTTATTTAGTGTTTTGGGACGGGTTCAATCAGGTGGAAGCTTTCGATTTGGAATCGGAAGTGATTACCAAACGAATTAAGGAACTGTATTTTCAATCTCTCAATACTCAAAAGGCAGTACATCTGAATGTTATCCGTGCTTATAAAAATCATCCCGTTGGGCAATTGACGAGATTTTTTGGTTGTTTTTATTAAATGTGTGCCATCGCGAATTGTTTTCACAGGCTAATTTGTTATCTTTGTTACGGCGGTAACTGTTACGGATGTAACAAAATAATTTACAGAGATATGAAACGAGCATGTAAAATAATTACGCCCAAAAAGAAAATTAATATACATGCGAGTTCCATACTATACCTTTAAAAATAAACAACTTTAATAGTATGAAATTCTATAACAGAGAAAGCGAACTTGATGAATTGAAAAGAATACAAAATCTTTCTTTCAATGATTTTTCGCGGATGACAGTGGTTACCGGGAGAAGACGTATTGGCAAAACAAGCCTTGTGATGAAATCTGTTGAAAACACTCCGACTGTTTATTTATTTGTTGGCCGAAAAAATGAAGCGACACTTTGTGCGGAATTTGTTCCTGTTATTGCCGGTTCATTGGATACTTATGTTCCGGAAGGAATTCAATCATTCAGGTCCTTGTTTCAATTCCTTATGGAACTGGCTGCACAACGTTCTTTTAATCTTATTATCGACGAATTTCAGGAATTTTTCAACATCAATGAAGCTGTTTTCAGCGATATGCAAAATATTTGGGACAGCTACAGAAAACGCACCCGCATGAATTTAATTATCAGCGGTTCTGTATATTCTTTAATGAAGAAGATATTCCAGAATTCTAAAGAACCGTTGTTTGGCCGGGCAGATAATATTATCAAATTGTCTGCTTTTGATATAGCAACATTAAAGGAAATCATGCATGATTTTTTTCCTGAATACACCAACGATGATTTACTCGCTTTGTACACTTTTACGGGAGGTATTCCAAAGTACATTGAATTGTTTTGCGACAGTGGCAGGCTGGATGTTGACGGAATGATTGAATTTATGGTTCGTGAAAATTCATCTTTTACAGAAGAGGGAAAAAATCTTCTCATTGAAGAGTTTGGAAAGAATTATGCAACCTATTTTTCAATCTTAAGTGCCATTTCAGGAGGAACTAACACACAGCCCAAAATTGAATCAGCATTGGGAAACAAAAGTATTGGCGGGCAATTGAAAAGACTTATTGAAGATTATCAAATCATTGTTCGCCAGAGGCCTGTTTTCTCAAAAGAAGGAACTCAGGCGGTCCGTTATGAAATACAGGATAATTTTATTCGTTTTTGGTTCAATTATTTTGACCGTCACCGGTCGTTAATTGAAATCAAAAATTTTCCGGGTCTGCGAAATATCATAAAAACTGACTATCCAACTTACACAGGAATAATGTTGGAGCGTTATTTTAAACAGAAACTGGCCGAAAGTTTGCAATTCAGGGAAATCGGTTCCTGGTGGGAACCAAAGAATGAACAATATGAAATAGATATAATAGCTTTGAAACTGGAAAAAAATCAGGCATTTGTAGCCGAGGTAAAACGACAAAAGAAAAACTTCAAACCTGATTTATTTGCAGCCAGGGTGAAACGCCTCAAACACAGAATACTGGCAAAACACAACATTGAAATTGGTTTTCTTTCACTGGAGGATATGTAAATAACCATTATGCACACCTAAGAGGGATAATCAATACCAATGAAAACTTTGACTATAAACAAATTATGACTTCAAAGACTTTGAAGACTCCGTTCAATATTCTTCAGCATTGACTATTAGTGGATTAGATGCCATTATTACACGAAATATAAAAGATTACAGAAATTCAGAAATAGCAGTTATGACACCACTGAATTTTTTGAAAATGAAAGAAATTAACGAGAGCTAATCTCAACTTGTGTTACCGATTCTTTTTCTATCTTCGTCTTCAAATTAAACCTGAAATGGCCTTAAACCAAAATATTTCTGACGAAGAACTGGTTGAAAAGCTCAGAAAAGGAGATATCGAAGCTTTCGACGCAGTCTTTGAAAAGTACAGCAACCGCCTGTTCGAATTTGCGTTGAAATATTTAAAATCAAAGGAAGAAGCCGAGGGGCTTGTGCAGGATGTTTTTCTGAAAATATGGGAAAACAGAAAAACGCTTAAAAAAGATTCTTCATTAAAATCCTACCTGTTTACCATTTCTTACCACAACATTTGCAAAATTTTCAGAAAAAAACAATTACAGGGAAAGCTGAAAGAAGAAATCGGTTTGACTTCCGATATCTCGGTGGATACGGAGGAGCAGATTGACTATCAATCAACTTTGGAGGAAATTGAACAACTGATTGAACAATTGCCACCGAAACAAAAGACAATTTTTTTAAAAAGTTGGAAAGATGGAAAAAGCACCCGAGAGATCGCTGAAGAAATGCATCTCGCCCCCGGCACAGTTGACAACCACATTTCGGCTGCCATAAAATTTTTACGAAAACATATTTCCGGGAGTAATTTGGCCATATCTTTATTTTTTGCGGTTTTTCTTTGTTAATAACACAGAAAATAAGGTTTTAATACAAAAAAAACCTTATTTCCAATCTTTAACCTTAGTAACATGGCTGATCCACCGATTGACTCAGACCTTATTACCTTATTTTGTGTTTGAAAAATACATAAGCACCTAAACAACCGCCTATGCATTCGAAAGGAATGAGTTGAAACTGATTTTTGCATCATAAAACAGGAAGCTTTAAATTAGGTAATAAGGTTTTGATTCAGTGGGATTTTCTGCTGGTTACTAAGGTTGGAAGAGAAAAAAATAAGGTTTTAATCAAAAAATAATTACTATGCCTTCTGAAAATTTCGGATCCGAAAAAATCTTATTTCCAATCTTCAACCTCAGTAACAACAGCAATTCCTAAATTAGCAAAAAATTCTAATCCATGATATTTTATTAGAGGAAAGGGCATAATTTTCCCATTCACAGCGTTTTGCCGGATTGCAGGGTTGATATGCACAATTTTTTATACGTT
>JAHYIT010000042.1 GCA_019429205.1 Mariniphaga sp.
ATTCACTGTTCCGGTAAAACTCATCGGGGCCGACTGGCTGTTTTGTGAATTTCCGGCCAGGAAACCCATTTCGGTGCGGTAAAAAAAGCGGGAATGCTGTGGCAGGGTTTCCATCTGGGCGGCACGTGCAGTGCGCCGTCCGGCCACACTGTCGATTTCAGCCGTTTCAAAAACCCAAATGTTTCCGGCAGATTCAACCTGCAACTTACCGGCATCGGTGTAGTGGTATTTTCCTTTCAGGATGGTTCCGTTTTTGAGGTAAACAAATCCTTTTTCGCTTTGTGCAAATACCGAAAAGGTAAAAAGCACAGCAAATGCAAACAGACACAATTTCTTCATCTTATAGTTAATTTTCAGAAAAGATGCAAAAGCATGTTGAATGGTTGCGTGAAAAGAAATATTTTTTCAATATTCGGGAAACTTTTTTGAAATTACCTGTTCAACAATTTTATTAAGTACTGAAATGAAAAAAATTACGGTCACCCTTTTCCTTGTTATTTCTTTGATTTTAAACGCACTGGCTCAGGAACCTTTGAGTTATTTTCTGCCCGGGGATGTCGTTTACAACAAAAATATTCCCACACCCGAAGAATATTTTAACCAGCAGTTGGGCCAGTGGCACCTCACGCACGACCAGGTTCTGAATTACATGAAAGAAATTGCACGGGTATCTGAAAGAGCAGTAATCAGTGAATATGCCCGTTCCTATGAAAACCGGGCGCTGGTACACCTTATTTTTACTTCGGAACAGAACCAAAAACGGTTGGATGAGCTGAAAGAACTGCATGTAAACTATTCCCGCCCCGGAGAATATATTTCTTCTGAAAACGTTCCGCTGGTGGTTAACCTGGGTTACGGCGTTCATGGAAATGAATCGAGCGCAACCAACTCATCGGTTTTAACCGCTTATTATTTGGCGGCTGCCCAGGGCGAAAAAATCGACCGGTTACTGGAGAGCACCATTATTTTAGTTGACCCCTGCCTGAACCCCGACGGATTTGTGCGCCACAGCACCTGGGCCAACATGCACCAAAGTATTTCCGATGTTACCAGTCCCGACTTGCGCCAGTTCCGCGAAGTATGGCCGGGTGGACGAACTAACCATTATTGGTTCGATTTAAACCGCGACTGGCTGCTGCTGGTTCATCCCGAAAGCCGCGGCAGGGTGGCCGCTTTTCACGAGTGGAAACCCAACATTGTTACCGACCACCACGAAATGGGCGCCAATTCCACGTTCTTTTTCCAACCCGGGGTTCCCAGCCGGAACAATCCGCTTACACCAGAAGAAAATTACCGGCTGACATACGAGATTGCCAAATACCATTCGAAATTCCTGGATGAAATCGGTTCGCCCTATTATATGGAAGAACAGTTTGACGACTACTATTTTGGAAAAGGTTCGTCGTATCCCGATGTAAATTCCAGTGTGGGAATTTTATTTGAACAAGCCGGTTTCAGGGGAAGAATCCGCGAAACCACCAATGGGGTAAAAACGCTGGCTTTCGGTATTAAAAACCAGTTTACCGTTTCGCTTTCCACGCTGGAGGCAGCCATGAACCTGAAGGAAAAACTGCTGAAATTTCAGAAAGATTTTTACCGGGAAGCGCTGGAACTGGCAGAAAAAGACGGAGTGAAAGCCTGGATTTTCGGTGATGAAAACAACCGGCAAACCACCCTGAAATTTGTGGATTTGCTTCATCAGCATCAAATTCAGGTTTATCAAAACGAAAAGGAATTTACATCTGGCGGCCAAACATTCAAACCCGGTTCCAGTTTTGTGGTTCCCAAAAAACAACCCCAATACCGGCTGATAAAGAGCATGTTTGAAATAAACACTGAATTCGCCGACAGCACTTTTTACGATGTTTCCACCTGGACTTTTCCCTACGCGTTTAACCTGCCTTTTACCAAATTAACCTCACTCAGAAACGTTCAGATTTCGGAAAATCCGGCCGAACACCAAATACCGGAAGGAAAAATATTTGGCGGGAAAAGCAGTCTGGCTTATTTGTTCAAATGGAATGAATATGCAGCGCCTGAAGCCCTTTTTCAATTACAAAACAATGGACTATTGACAAAAGTCGCCACCGATGAGTTTACCTTTTTAATTGACGGGAAGGAAGAAAATTTCAATTACGGAACCATCCTGGTTCCCGCTGCCGGGCAGGAGTTGGATGAGGAAGAAATTTTCAATCTGGTAACTTCAGTCGCTCAACAAACAGGCATCGATTTTTATGGCCTGAAAACCGGGCTTGCAACCAAAGGAATTCACATCGGCAGCGGCAGTTTTGTTTCACTGGAAAAACCCGAAGTGCTGATGCTGGTTGGCGGAAGTGTGAGCAGCCGCGATGCCGGTGAAATCTGGCACCTGTTCGACCAGCAATATAAAATTCCGGTTACCCTGGCGGACAGCGACAACCTGAATAATATTAACTTAAACCGCTACAACACCCTGATTTTGCCTCCTGGTTCTTACCGTGAAATAAACAACGCGGCAACGGAAAAAATAAAAAGGTGGACCGAAGAAGGCGGAACGCTGATTACCATAAAAAATGCAGCCGCATGGGCAACACGCAACGAACTGGGAAAAACCCAGTTCAAAAAAAGCATTGAGCCCGACACCACTTTGCAACTGAATTACGCCGACCGAAGCAAAGAATACAGTTTAAACGCCATTGCCGGCGCCATTTTTAAAACCGAAATGGACATAACCCACCCGCTTTGTTATGGTTATTTGAAGACAGACCTGCCGGTTTTTAAATCGGGCAACAGTGTGGCCGAATCGCTGAAAACAAAATATGCGGAACCTGTGAAATTTTCAAATGAACCGTTTCTGAGCGGATTCGTTTCAGAGAAAAACCTGGAACGAATAAAAAATGCTCCGGTGGTTTCGGTGCAACCGGTTGGCAGGGGAAAAGTAATAAGTTACCATGAAAGTATGACATTCCGCGGGATTTGGCTGGGCACGAATAAGTTGTTTGTGAATTCGGTGTTTTTTGGGAAAACCATCCGGTAAATTCAATTAAAAAATCCGGCTTCATCCAGCAGTTCAAAAGCCCGAACCATTTGAGGTTCATCGAACCGGCGGAGGTTATTTCTGCGAAACATTCTGCGTACTTCCCGTTTGTTTTCAGGGAAAAGCCTGACAAACCAGCGGCGTTTGGTTTGTATCCTTCTGAATTGCTCTTCTTGCGGGTTGTACATGAAATACGTTTTTTTCGGTTTTAGCTGGGTGTCTTTCAGTTTACCATGTTGGTCGCGGTAAACGCTGGTTTTTTCTTCATAAATGTAATGAAATGCCATCATCCATCTGTTTCCCTTGTATTTCAGGTCGAAATAGCGGTACCCGGCATCGACAAAAGCATCGAAATAGAGTTTTACAAACGTTTGCTGTCCATGGGTGTAGTTGAATGTGAAACTGTTTACTTTTTCCTTATCAACAATGAAAAGCTGCTTTAAATTCGGGTTATAGACCACCAGTTCATCGTGAAATGTGAGGTAACGGATTCTTACTTTCTCAAACAAATCGCCGTCTTCCAGCAAAATACTGCCTTCCACCCACTTGTCCTGCATAAAATGTGTGCTGTTTGCCAGAGGCGGTATCCGGTATGAAAGTCCCGTTAGTTTGCCCTCCATCCGGTTTGAATTTTCGCCCAATGCCTTCCAGTCGAGAGTTGAATTTTGCGCTTTGCCCGTGAACGGTAATGCAAAACTCAAAACAACCATTAATATTTTTATTTCTGGCCTCATTTCACTTCAATTATTTCTGAATGTTTAAACATTTGTCCGTCGCTGGTAGCGCCCTCCACGGTTATTTCCACTTTTCCTTTTTGGTCGGAAAGGGAAAAGTCGATTTTTTGGTCTGTACCGGTTTCCATCAATTGCCAGAAAAAAACAGACCGTAAATCGGGCAGGTTTTTTTGTGACACCGTTTGCGAGTGGAATACAGGTATATGGTGAGGTTGCAGGAAAGGAACCGTAAGCAGTGTGAAGTTGGGTTGATGTGCCAGCCAGCGGTTCGAGTTTTCTTTTAAATACAGGGCCAGGATTCCGGGAAACCTGAGATCACCGAAAAGCCGGTCTTCCATAGTGTATTCAACGCGGTCGATGTCGGCGGAGCCAAAAGATGCAAACAGCCGGTTTTTAAAAACCGGAATGCCGTTTACAAGTCTGAAGGGTTCATTGTCGAAATATGCATTTTCATTCCAGTTAAGCATACGAATGGTGCTTATACCATCTCTGGTGCGAAATCTTACCCCGCCCAGCAGTTCTCTTGAGATTTCCCTGAAATCGTTCAGTTCATAAAACTCGTCGAGGTTCACAGCGCGTTGCGGATAACCATAAGCCGGAATGGAGAACCTTTCGGGCATGGAGAACTCTTGTCCGGGGATGGTGTATTCGTCCTGAAACAAACGTTTGATAAAACCTGCATCGGCCATTGCATTCACAAAATCAATCTGCGGCTGGGTTAGCGTTTGTTTTTGCATGGGAATTGGCTGCTGTATTTTCTGCATGCTGATTTCAATTTTTGACTGCAGTTCTGTGTCGTCTTCTGATATTGCCTGAAGAACGGCTTCGCCTACGCCAACCGCATTTTGCAGAAAAAAATAGAAACAGCCGTCGTTTGCAGTCACGTAGTAATCGAGGTATCGGGGATTTTCGGGCAACGATAAAAATACTACTGCTTTTTCGGGCGATTCTTCCGAATCGGTTTTGGTTACTTTTCCGCTAAGGATGAATCCATCTTTTTCCTGAAAACGTGGGATAACCATGTGTGAAGCAGCAGATCTGGCCAAGAACCGTCCGCCCGCCTGCCGGGCCAATTCATCCACCAGCGAAGCTTTTACCACTACCTGCGCCATTTCCTCCGGATGAATGGCGCCAAGGGCGATCTCCACAGCAACTTGTTCCCTTACTGTGTAGGTTTTCTTATCCGGGTTTATGGAAATTTGCTGCCCTAACGTTATTTCTTCCCTTTCATTTTTCTGTGCCGGGATTAACAGTTCCGGCAAATCGCGCTGAAAACGGTTGTAAACAAACAGTGATTTTTTTTCGACCTGCAAACCGGAAACCGAAAGGTGTTCGTAAAGGAAAGCCGACAAAAAACAGACTCCTGAACTTAATGAATCGGGAACCGGAATATACCCTTCGGCCCATTTTCCGGTACATTTTTTAATTACCGATGCAATGGTGTGATTGTCTGAATCGGTTAGCTGAACATGCACCACATTGCTTTTGCTTTCACCGTTTTTGAGTTCAACTTTAAACCAGACCGTATCGCCCGACACACAAAAATCGCGATCGGTAAACAGGAAAAGGTCTTTTGCAGCATCACCCGGTTGGGTAAATCCTGTAGTAATAATCGCCGAAAGAAACAGGCTCAGTATTTGAATTTTTACATTCATGTTGAATTTTAATCTGTTTAATTTTGCCAAAACCAGGGTGGATACATTGATTTTAGTCCCGACTCGGGAATATCGTGAAAAACGGTAATTCTCCGGAGGGTGTGAATTCCGGTGCGTGGATCCAGTTTTACAAAAAAACGGTGTTCACGGTAGCGGAAAATTTCAAAATTTCCCAGCACCACTTTTTTCGGGTCTGAAGTACATTGCAGATTACTACGGGCCTGCACATACATGGGGTCGAAAATTTTTCCGTCGGCCCCAAGCTGGCTGTTCAAATCGTTGTAAAATTTCCACGCTGCCTGCGAAATGCTGTACTGGTGCATAATATAAATCCATCCCACTTCTGTTTCACCGGGAATCGTGCGCCCGGATTGGTACGGGAAAAATTCAACAGGATGTTTTATAATATTAAAGCCGGAGGCATAATCATTTGGCCCGGCAATGTTAAAAATATCGTCAGGGTAAATGGATTTCCATCCGAATTTATACTGCTGTGTCAGAACTCCGTCCATAACCGTATCGAATGGAAATTGGAACTGCATAATTTTCCGGGCATCGAAGCGATAATAACCCGGTGCATTGTAGTTATTTATATCAACATAAACCTGGTGCCCCAGTTTTTTTCTGAATTCTTCCACATCGGTTTCACCGCCCGGCTGAGTCCATTTTTCCGTTTCCCCGCTATAGAAAGCCGAAATTTCGGGAACCGGCGGAACAGGTTCCAATCCGGAGGTAAATATTTCACCGCCCGCAGTAATATGCAGCCGGTACCTCTCGGTTGAATCGAGGGATTCGTTTAGTTCAAATAAACCGGGCTGGATTTGTTGTGTCAGGTAACCTTTGCCCCGCGAATCGATCAGCTGTACCAGTGCATTGACATAAGGTTCAAATAAATCGGGCTCGTTAAACCCGGCTGATTTTTGCAGAATAATTTGATGGGTTGACTCTCCGAAATCAAGCCGGGCGTCAACTACCAGAACACTTTCCACCTTGTCCAGTTCGGGTTCGTAAACCGATTCGCACCCCGCAAAAAGCAGCAATGGCATCCAAAGATATTTTACTAATTTCAGCATCAGAATGAAAAATTATAGGTTAACGACGGCACCGGAATGCCGATAACCGAAAGTTTATAAAGCGAATATTTTCTGTAATCGTTTCCAACTCCCGGTCCTGCTTTCCGGTAATAAACCGAATACGGATTTTCCCTGCCGTAGGCATTGTAAACCGAAAGTGTCCAGCTTCCTTTCCACATGCGTTTCCGGCGCAGGTTTTCATCAAAAGTAATAGAAACGTCGAGCCGGTGATAAGGCGGCATGCGGTATTTGTTTCTGTCGGAATAATACACCAGGGTTTCTCCTGCGTATCTGTATTTAATTTCAGGCAGGGTAACTGGTCTTCCCGAAATGTAAACAAAGTTGGCTGAAAAGCGCCACCTCCGGCTGATGTTGTATGTACCCACCAGTGAAAAATCGTGCGGTTTATCGTACAACGAAGGATAAAATTTTCCATCCCAGAAATTATCTGCTTCCGCTTCAGCCAGTGTTTTTTGTTTGGTTCGCGAAAGCACGTAACTGGCAGAACCTGTAAGCCGGCCTGTGTTTTTCCGGGCGCTCAGCTCAATTCCCACAGAATATCCTTTGGCCGGAACTAAATCGTTCTCAATGTTTTCATTCATGATTAACTGCGCGCCGTTTTTATATTCCACCAGGTTTTGAAGGTACTTGAAATAAACCTCCGAAGAAAAATCGATGCCTTTAAACCCCGGTCCTTTTTCCACTCCAAAAGCAATCTGGTCGCTGATAATTGGCTTTAAACCCGGACTGGCAGATTTCCAGGTTTCGGCCGGTGAAACAACTGCATTGTTGCTCAACTGAAACATGTACTGTCGCACCCGCTGGAAATTCCATTTTATTACAGTATTTGCATTGGCATCGTACCTGGCAGAAAGTCGTGGTTCGAGGCCTGCGTAAAATTTATTTTCCTCTCTTTTTTCAGGAACCCCCGGAAGATAAATATCAAAAAACATCCCATCACCGCCACCATTATCGTCCGGTTCCATTGTTGCTGTTTTGTTTTTGAAAAAACTGAATCGCAATCCGGCAGAAACAGAAAACCGGGAAGAGATTTCAACTTCATCTCCGGCAAACAACGCAGCTTCCAGTGCATTTTCTTCCGGCAACTCACGGCGAGATATGCGAGTAGTATCTTCAACCGGCGATATTTTTCCCGGATTTACGCGGTAATTAATTACTTTAAATCCACCAATGGCTTTATGAACAGCGTTCGGATGCCAGCGCAGGGTGTATCCTGCCGATGAATAAGCAAGCCGGTTATCGAGATAATAAGATTCCAGCGGATTTTGGTTGGCATAGTCGGTCAGGCGGTAATTATACCGGCTGAAGGCCACATTCAAATCGCCGTAAAGTTTTTCGGTTATCCGGTTGCCTGCATCCAGACTGGCCAGCATGTTTCCGTACTGTGTAACCGACTGGGCGCTGGTGTTAAATTCATCGTTGCTCACATACCCCATCAGGCTCATCCGGTTGTATTTATCGAACTTCCAGGTTATTTTTCCTGAAATATCGTAGAAATTGGTTACACTGCGGGCAAAATCCAGTTCGGGAATTTCCTTCATAATCCAGTTGGCGTAGGAGCTTCTGCCGCCTGCCACAAAGGTCAGTTTTTTGTTTTTGCTGAGCGGCCCGTCCATGGTTACCCTGGAGTTGATCAGTCCGATTCCGCCGTAAAACCGGATTTGTTCCGTGTTGCCGTCTTTGAATCCCACTTCCATAACGGAGGACACCCGTTCTCCAAAATTCGCAGGCATGCCCCCTTTAAACAAACGCACATTTTCCACCACATCGGGATTTATAAGCGAAAGGAAACCAAAAAGGTGCGAAGAGTTGAAAACCGGACTGCCATTAATCAGAATCAGGTTCTGGTCGGTGTTTCCGCCCCGCACATTAAATCCCGATGCCAGTTCCCCAACCGTTTGAATACCGGGCATCATGGTCATTCCTTTTAAAATATCCACCTCGCCCATTAAAGCAGGTAACTTTTTAATTTCAACCGACGACATTTGCATCATACTCATTTGCGACCGGGGCAAATCGGCTTCTTTGCCAATAACGGTCACTTCTTCAATGGCATGAGATTCTTCAAACAGTTGAAATTCTTCATATCCGTCTTCAATTAAACGAATTTTCCATGTTGAACTTTGCAGACCAACAAACGAGAACTGAAGCCGGTGGTCCCCGGTGGGCAGTTCCATTTCAAACTCACCATTTTTATCTGTTGTGGTTCCTTTTTGAGTTTCGGTGTGGTAAATGATGGCCCCAACCAGGGTTTCACTGGTTTTTCCATCGACAACTCGCCCACGCAGAGAGGCTTTTTTGTAGCGGCCCAGGTTAAGCGGATTGCCGATAATTAAAAATTGCGAAGATTCGTCGAGGCGGGAAAAACTTCCCGAAACTTCGGGATAAATGACTACGCCGTTGTTCTGAAAAAAAAGGAAAGTGAGTTCATTGTCCAGAAAGATGTTGTTCAGGGCCTGAATGAGTGGCGTGTTTCGAAACGTTCTGCTGATGATATGCGGTGACAGCCATTCCTGTTTATAAAAAAAACGCAAATTGTATTTGGTTTCCAGCGAATCGAAAAAAACCTGCAATGGTTGGTCGCGGTAGGTTCCGTCAATGAGTATTTCACCCTGATTTTGTGCATTGGTTTGCCCTGAGTTTCCCAAAAACAAAACCAGAGAAAAAAAAGAATACAGAAATGCTAATCTGATTGAATTTGAATCCGCCATTTGGTTTAGCTGATAAAACATATATTTTGGTTTCTTTTAAGCGATGTTGGTTGTTGGATACATTATTTCAGATAAAGTTTAACTCAAAAAGTAAAATATTCAAAAAAAATGTACTTCATATAAAAAGTTCCTTTATTCAGGAATTAAAACTCGTAATATAATCCGGTATAAACTCCAATCCGGTAAGGTCTGAAATCGACTTCAGGGTTGCGGTTAATGGAATTCAGGTAGTAATTTATCCTGGGTTCAACAGCCACCGAAAGGTTTTTTCCCAAAACATAGCTCAGCCCCACACCTACTGTTCCCGAAACATTTACAGGAGAAATATCGCGGGTTTTGCCAATGTTTTGAACGCCGAATTCATTGTCGATGAAAGCATTGTTGCCAACCACCAAACCGGCATTTACACCACCCACCAGTTCCACATCCATTTTTCGGTCGATAAGCAGAAACCGGAGGTAAAGCGGTATTTCCACAAAATCAAAAACCTGTGAAAGTTCACCGCTGGTGAGCAGTGAATTGCCATACATTCCGGCAGATTCCAGGTTAGCAGCTATTTCAGCGCCTTTGGGTAACCCTTTAAATTCGATTATTCCTGCAGTGCTGTTCATGGCCATCTGGCTACCCGAAAGGGAAACTGCAGTGTTAAAATAGTTTTTGTCGGCTGGTGCAAAAGCATAATCCATTTGAGACCTGTTACCATAAAATTGTGGCGAACTACCGGTTTGCTGCCCGTTTTGCGCGTAATAAACGCCGCTTTCAATGCTGATTCTTTTTCCGGTTTTGTATTGAACCGAAAGCCCTCCACTTAGATTGGCATTTCCTTCGTTTGCCTCGTATGTCATGTTGCTGGCGTAAACTGAACCATGTTTTGCCGAATAAGAAGAATAGCCGGGAGAAACATTCATACCCAGTTTCCAACCCCGGTTTTCTTTGGCAGCAGATGAAAAATGCTGTGCATTTTCATGGATTACCCGCTGTTCCCAGGAAAAAATTCCTTTGGCAGATTCAACCCGGATTTTTTCTTTCTGCATAAGGTTTGGTTCTCCTTCTTCCCATTCAATATCAGCGGTTTCTTTTGGAGGAATGATACTCAAACCGGCCAATGTTACTGTTTCGTTTCCATCCGGAATTTCTATACCGGATACATTTTCTTCTTCTGTTTCTGAATCGAATTTGCTTTCTTCCGGCCATTGAGGCGTTGTTTCTTTTCTGTTTGCATCAGCTAAAAAAATGTCGTTTTTCAACGATTCCTGTTCGGTTTCTGTGTTTTCTTTTTCAGTCACTGAAGTGATTTTTTCCTCAGCATTATTATTTTCAACAGGAATAACCTGTTCGGTTTTTGCAACCTGGGGGATAACCCGGTCTGACGATTCATTAAAATACCAGCCGGCAATAAAGGCAAGCAGCAGCAGTGCAGCTACTGCCGACCAGCTGTACCAGGCCTGCCGCTTTCTGCGCTTTTGCCCTGACAGGTTTGCCTGAATATTGTCCCAAACAAAGGCAGGCGGTTCTTCCGAGAAATTTTCAAGTTTTTCCCGGAAAATTTTATCCATATTTAATTCTTCCTTCATTATGCAAAATAATTCGCATTTGTTTCCACATCATCGTAAAGTTCAAACACTTTACGTTTTAATAAATCCCTTGCCCGTGCAAGGTTCGATTTCGATGTTCCCACCGAAATGCCCATCGTTTCGCTGATTTCCTGATGGTTCATGCCTTCCATTACAAAAAGGTTGAAAACCATTCGGTAGCGTGGCGGCAACTGCTGAATCAGTCCAAGCAGATCATCCGCCCCTATTTTTGCCAGAATGTCATCCGAAACCTGCACTGAATCGTATTGCCCCATATCTTCAACAGGATACAAAACGTGCTGTTTCCGAAACTTGCTCAGCGAAACATTCACCATAATTCTTCTCACCCAACCTTCAAAAGAACCCTCGTGCCTGAAACTTTTAATGTTTGAAAAAACCTTTATAAATCCGTCCTGCAAATTGTCTTCGGCTTCAGTGCGGTCTTTTGCATACCGTAAACAAACCCCGAACATTTTCGGTGCCAACATCCGGTAAAGCTTTTCCTGCGCACGCGCATTACCCGAAGCACATTCATTTATAATATTTTTCAATTCTTCCAAACCAGGCTGCAAAATTTCCTTCAAAAGTAAGGATAAATTCTGCTTTCGCTCCCCGAAAAATATCCTTAACTTGTAGCTCAAACTATATTGCAACTCATTTTTCTATGGCGAAAACATGGTATAGACGGAACAAAACAAAAAAGGGTTGCGTGAGCATAAAAAAAATACCTCCACGCAACCCTTTTGAATCAGGCACCATCTTTGATAATGAATGCGTGGCAAAAACAAAAATATGGAGTAATGAAAACAAAATCAGTTTTAATCTTAGTAATGGTACTTCTGCTTGCCGGATGCAATCTTCCCGGAAATACGCCAGATGAAGAATTAAACGTTACTGAAAAAACCGCCCGGCTTATTGAAGCTGAGAATATATTTGGTTTTGAACTCTACCAAAATGTTTTTGCTTCAGAAAAGGAGTATGAAAACATTATGGTTTCGCCGCTGAGTGTGAGCCTGGCGCTGGCCATGACTTACAACGGGGCCGACGGCGAAACAAAAACCGCCATGGAAAAAACCCTGAAAGTTTACGGCTTAACGCCGGAAGACATCAACACCTCGTACCGCCATTTGGTGAATGCGCTGAAATCGCTCGACCCGAAAGTGCTGCTGGAAATTGCCAATGCCATTTTTTACCGCGATGATTTTCAGGTTGAAAATGAATTCGTTTCCATCAACAAAAATTATTACGATGCCGAAGTTTCCGCGCTCGATTTTGGAAACGAACAACATTCGCTGGAAACAATTAACGGCTGGGTGGCTGAAAAAACGCACGATAAAATTGAAAGCATCATCGACCGGATTTCGCGCAAACATGTGATGTTTCTGCTGAATGCCATTTATTTTAAAGGAACCTGGCAAAAGGAATTCAATGAAGAAAGCACCGAAAAACTGCCGTTTTACCTTGAGAACGGAGAAAACATTCAAACTGAAATGATGCAGCGGCTCGATACGTTGGCCTATGCATCGAACGATTTGTTCAGCGCCATCGAACTGAACTACGGAAAAGGGAACTACAACATGTATGTTTTTCTGCCCGAAACCGGAAGGACTTTGGACGAAATTGTAAACAAACTGGATAAAGACAACTGGGAAACCTGGATGAAAAGTTTTCAGGAAACCCAAAGCGTTGATATTAAACTCCCAAAGTTTAAATACGAATACGAAATTATGCTGAACGACGTTTTAACTGAGATGGGCATGGGCATTGCCTTTACCGGTGGAGCTGATTTTACAGGAATCAACAGGAATGGCGAGCTGAACATCGATTACGTAAAACACAAATCGTTCATTGAAGTGAATGAAGAAGGAACCGAGGCCGCTGCTGTAACTGTTGTAGCCATTGAACGTACATCGGTTGGCGGACCGCAAAAAGTGCCGTTTGTGGTGAACCGGCCGTTTTTCTATGCCATTACCGAAAAAAGCACCGGTACAGTGCTGTTTATGGGAACTGTTAAAAATCCGGTATTAAATTAGAAAGTTAAATTTGAATATCAAGACGATAAATATCACGACAAAAAATTTGAAAACATAAAATGAACAGCCATGAAAACAATTTTTTTAATCCTGATGATCTTTTTTTTGGGAACTGTTAGTTCCTGTCAGAAAAACGATTTGAATCCTGACGAAAACAAGTTCATCAACCTGGATGAAAAATCGGCGCAACTGATAGAGGCCGATAATGCTTTTGGTCTGGAACTTTTTCAGAAAATAAGGAAAGAAAACGACGAGGAAAACCTGATGATTTCACCGCTGAGTGTTTCAGTTGCGCTGGCGATGGCATACAATGGTGCCGATGGTGATACCAAAACCGAAATGGGAAATGTGCTAAAATTGAACGGGCTGACTACCGAAGAAATTAACGCATCGTACAAAATGCTTATCAAGGCTTTGCAGTCGCTCGATGAGGAGGTGGTTTTTGAACTGGCCAACGCCATTTTCTACGCCGATGGATTTTCTGTGAAACAGGGATTCCTGGATATCAACCGCCAGATATATGATGCCGAAGTGGAAGCGCTCAATTTTAATGACCCGGTATCTGTTGATATCATCAACGGCTGGGTGGCCGAAAAAACGCTAGATAAAATTGATAAAATTATCGAACAACTGAATCCGCTCGACCGGATGGTTTTGCTGAATGCCATCTATTTTTATGGCACCTGGACCAACAAATTTGATGAAGAGGGTACGTACAATCTTTCGTTTCGCAAAACAGACGGCTCTGTTCTTGAAGTACCCATGATGAGCAAGCTGGAAAAACTGCTCTACAAGGAAAATACGTTGTTTAAGGCCATAAAAATGCCTTACGGAAACGGGCAATACAACATGGTTGTTTTCCTGCCCATTGGAGGAAATACTTCACAGGATATTATCGACGGGTTTTCTTCTTCCAACTGGAAAAACTGGATGGAAAGTTTTGAAATGACCGACCGGGTTAAAATTACCATGCCGCGGTTTAAGTATGCTTTTGAAACCTCGCTGAAGGAGGTACTGAAAATTATGGGAATGCAGAAAGCCTTCAGTGAAAATTCAGCTAATTTTTCAGGAATTACGGACGATGATTTGTTTATTAGCGAGGCCATTCACAAATCTTACATCGATGTAAACGAAACCGGAACCGAAGCTGCTGCTGTTACCGGCCTGGTTTTCGCAACTACCAGCATTGGAAACGAACCGCCAACCGTACCGTTTTATGTGGACAGACCGTTTGTTTATGCTATATCCGAAAACGACACAGGTGCTATCCTGTTTATTGGTGAAGTAAATCACCCGGAATATGATTAGTGCCTTTACAATTATATTAGCGTATTTTTTGTCAAAAAATTCAAATATCAATCATCAAAAACCAAATAAATTCCAAATTCTAAAACACAAAATTATCAATAGGGTGAAAATAACAGGAAACAGAAATCGTTATAGAAAGGAAGCCATGAAGAAAACATATCTGATATTCATATTATTCGCTGTTATTTTAAGCGGTTGCCAGGAAAAAGAAGAAATTGCTTTTCAGGAAACCGGTGTGGTGATTAACTTTGCCGGCACCGACCATTGCAGTTTTATAATTGAACTTGACAACGGAACCAATATTCAACCTCTTCACTACCCGGAAGATTTTGAATTTGTTCAGGGACAGCGGGTTTTGGTTGATTACGTAAAACTGCCCAACGTTATCCCCACTTGCGATAAAGGAATTGCCTGCGATATCCTGAATGTGGTGGAACTCAGTTGTGGCGCTCCGATAACTGATTTATACGCCCACAATTACGACAGCCTGCCAAACGACCCGGTTCATTTACACGAAGTATCAGTTAAAGGAAATTGCCTGCAACTAAAGTTGTCTTTCAGCGGAGGATGTAAAAACCACATCATCGAACTGACACGAATTCATGAAATGAACCAGGAAGAAAACGAAATTCCTGTTCTCGAAATAAGGCACGATGCCAATAACGACATGTGCGAAGCCTGGCTTACACAGGAAATACAATTTGATATTATGCCGTTGAAAGAAGCCGGAATAACCCGATTTTACCTGAAGGCCCTGCTTATTAGTGGAGAAAATTATATTGAGTTAGTTGAAATCGAATAAATAATCCAAATCTCCGGATTTGCAGCAACAGTTAGTTCTTAAAAGACCGCCCGATATTTCCGGGCGGCTTTTTGTAATGAACCGTAAGTGCACGTCAGAAATTTCCGCTCAATCTTACACTAAAATTACGATGAGGCTGAATATCACCCGGACGTCCCATGTATTCCGTATTTGTAAGGTTTTTTATTACAAATGAAATATTGTAATTGAAATGGATTTTGTACCCCAGAGAAGCATCCAGCAGAAAATAACCCCGGTTTTTCTCCGTCCAGTAACTGTAAAAACCCGGCAAAAGACTTTCTCTTGTTTGTTCATTCAGAAAAACATTGTCAATGTTTAAAATTCCGGATTTGGCAAACATTCCTACTCCAAATTCTGCCTTTTTAAACGAAGTTGAAAATTTGAGTGTGCCCGAATGTTTCCGCCGGTATTTCAGCATCACGCCGGTGTTTTCTCCGGTGACCTTGTTAAATTCAACCGGGTACATAAATACATAACCCCCGTCGAGCGTGTGGTTCAGTTTTCCGGTAGTTTTGTTTATCATGAACTGAAATTCAAAACCATACACCCGCGATGCTTCAATGTTTTCTGCTTTAAATCCATAACTGAAAGTATCTTCTCCGGGATTGGGGTAAATGCCAAAAATATATTCTATCATATCAATGTTTTGTGTGTAAAACAAGGCGAAATCTCCCATTCCGCTGAAAAAATCTGTCATAATTCCCTGCTTCATCCCAACCTCTGCATTCCAACCTTTTTCCGAACGAATCCAGGGACTTGGAAAAATTTTTACAGACCCCAGCGTTGTGGCCGCATACTTTTCAGCTATTGACGGAAACCGGTATCCCTGTCCGTAAGATGCTCGGAGAAAGGTATAGTCAAACGCCCTGTAATTTGCACCTGCCCTGAAGAGCGGAATTAATTTGCCGGGTTCGTCATCCAGCCGGTTTTGTTCAACTCTTACTCCCGAAGTTAACCTGAGCCTGTTGGCCACATTCATTTCAACCTGTGCAAAAGCGCCGGCATTCAACCCCTGGTGATTTCCATAAAAGGCTGAATGTACTCGCGTAAGGTTCTGAAATAGTCCGGATATCAGGCTGAAATTTTCTGAAAATTTATAGCCAAACTGGTATTCGGCATAAAAATTAAGGGCCTGGCTGTCGTTTTGGCCTGAATCCGGAAATTTGTTATCGGACGACTGCAACCTTGCGCGAAAATCGTGTTTACTGTTTTTGGTGGATTCGAACGAGATAAAAGGGTCGACGGTAAAAAAATTCCCGTTTAATTCAATGGCTGTTGATTCTGCCTGTTTTAACGCGCCGGTTTCGGCATTTTCCCACAGCACAAAATCGGTTTTATTGGTGACGCCCCCGTTAAAAGATAATCCATAGGTGAGCCCTTCGAGGTTTTTGCTGAAATGTTTCAGTTTAAAATTAATCCGGCCAAGTTTGTTCTCATTCAGTTTACGGTAACCGTTGTCGTTGAGCAAATGAGCACCCAAACTAAAATCGGTGTTCCCAAATTTCCGCAGGTGCGAAAAGGATACACTGCCAAAATAGCGGGGGGAATCCCACCATTTCCAGTTTAAATTTGCCGGAGTGCCAAAAACGCCTGATTCCAGAAAAAACCTGGTTTGTGGTTTTTCGGCAGCATCGGCTGTGCGGAAATTGATTATCCCGTTTAAGGCAGAAGAACCGTAAGCTACGGAAGATGCTCCTTTAATGATTTCAATTTGCGAAATGTTCTCGAGCGGAAGAAATTGCCACCGGATGTTACCGGCATCGGCAGACAAAACCGGCAGTCCGTCGATGAGCGTCAAAACCCGGCTTCCGGCGCCATAACTAAAGCCGCTTCCTCCGCGAACCGATGCCTGACCGTCCATCACTTCTATCCCCGATGTTTTGTTTATCAGTTCTTTTGCATCGGTGATGTGGTTTTTCGACAGATTTTCAGGTTTCAACAAATTCATGGATACCGTAATGTCTGAAATCCGCTGTTCAATCCGTCCCGCGCTTACAACTACCTGTTCAATGTTTGCCGCTTCGTAGTTAAGTCCTACATTCAATATAACCGTATCATTTTCAGCCAGATTTACTTTTCGTATATCCGGTTTAAATCCTATATGACTGAATGTTAAAATGATTTCACCAGGACTGGTTTTGATGGAATAATACCCGTTTTCGCCGGCAATTGCACCCTGATTTTGTTTAAAAACAATGTTGGCGCCTGGTAATCCGTTGCCTGATTCACTTTCGAAAACCCTTCCCCTGACAACTCCTTCCGGTTGGGCAGTGCATACCAAAAAGGAGCAGAAGAAGAGAATATTGATGACAATGCAACGCATTATTTTGGCTTAAATGTCATTCTGATTTTTATTTCATTCATTAAATTGGCTGTATCGGGCACAGCCGTTGTAATTTTAAACGACGACGGAATAAGCTCAATGATTTTACAGGTTAAGTAAGGCACTTTCAACGAATCGCTTCTGATTCTGATCTGGGTGTAATTTTCAGTAAACCACCAGGTTCCCTCATACTTTCCGAAGGTACCTGTATTGTCCTTGTTAAATCTGGCGTCTCCTTTAAAATTTTCAAGTAACTGCCCGGGAGCACTTGCATCAACACCGTTTGCGAGCAAGGAATCAGATTTCCATACATGCTCTGTAAGAATAGTAACATATTCATTCTCTTCTGTATCTTTGCTACAGTTAGCAAGAACCAAACAAACCAGTATTCCGGCCAAATACAAAAGGTTTTTCATTTTTTAATGATTTTATATTGTCACTCCTCTAAACGAAATAAAACATTCTGATGTTTCAATTGTGTACCGGAGAGTAAAAAAGGTTGTATCAAAAGCATAAAAAAGGGCTTTTGATACAACCTCTTGTGTTCGGAAAATTAAAAAATACTGTAAGAAAGTCCCACTGCAAAAGACATGGCTATTTTTTTCAGATGTTCATTATACGGACCAATTTGCGGATCTGTAAAAGTAACGGTTTGATCCTGGTAGAACTTATTTGAAAATCCTGCATCGAGCGTTAATGCATCATTCAATTTCCATGCAATACCGGCACCGGCAGTAACCGACGGATTGCTGTAACTAAAATCGCTCTGGTAACTATCCGCTATACCCTGATTACCGTATAGTCCGCCCACACTGAATGCAAAATTATCCAATACATTGAATTGAAGTCCCAACCCGATTTCCATTCCGTTGCGGTCAATTTTACGGGTACGAATTTGATTCGGATCAATATCTTTCCAAATTGACATATCACGGGTATTCAGTCCCCAACTTACTCCTTTATTAAAGAACATATTGTATGAAAGTTGTGCTTCAACAAGTCCCGCAGTATAACCAACTCCTATCCCTAATATAGCTGGTAAATCATTCCGCGATTTGGCTCCGTCGGGAAATAAATTCAAATCATCCACTTTGGTGCTGTTGGTCAGTTCAAGTACTGTTTTCATTTCATATTTCACAGCAATGTTCAGATTTTCAACAGGCGAAAAGTTAACGCCAATCATTGGGGTAAAACCGGCACCTGTTTGTTCGGTATCCACTTCTTTATCGCCAAGCTGACCGGCAGTGCCGTTCAAGGTTTGTGAAACAAAGTTAAGCTGGGTAGCCGTTGCACTGTATTGCTGACCGGCACCGGCATAAGTTGATTGTACAGTACTCAGATTCATCTGGTTTATTTGTTCCGGAGTAATCCCAAGTGACTGAAGGCCACCTTCCAACTGTGCACGTGTTATGGCATCGATATGATTAGCTTGTTCAAGCTGAGCAAGAGTATAACTACCGGCACCTCCATCAATTAAAGGCTGCAGGTTATTTGCAGTACCCGAAAGTTGTGTGGCTGCAGCATTGGCCTGCGTAGCCAAACCACCCACAGTGCCAGCAGCATCTCCCAGCCATGCAGGAGCCGGATAGTACTGATCAGCTACCTTCAACTGAATATTTTCAATCGTGCCATAATAGGTGTTTTTTGAAGGAAGATAACGCACTCCGCCATAGACTGAAAACATATCATTAACCCGGTAGGTTGCACCCAGTTGAATTCCCCAGAAAACTGAACTTCCTTCAAACGAAAGCTCTGCATCATATCCGGTTACATTCAATGCAGGATTAATTTGTGTTAAACCTGCCAGTCCCGGAACCACTTTAGTAATCGGAATTTCAAAAGATGGCAATCCTTTGTCAAAAGTAACGGAACCTCCGCCGGCATTTGGTCCAAACCCCAGCGAAAACGCCCAGTTGTCCATTTTGTAAACAGCAAATGCAGTCGGAAACACTGGCACATTTACCGCACCTTCGTAATACCCGTCGTTTAACAGCGGAAACTCACTGTCAACCGGTTTGGTTTGAAAAATGGTTTGGTTATAGACAGCGAAATGCCAGCCGTTTTCCATTTTTATTAACCCGGCCGGGTTAAAATACACGGCATCAATACCGGTTGAGGCATTCCGCGACAACATACGAATATACTGAGCACTTTGATTGTTATTTGTTAACAAACCTTCAGCAAATAGCAGATGTGACAGCATAATGAATACTGCAAAAGATGTTAATTTCTTCATTTGAATAAAATTTAGAATTCGGTTTTAAATTATTTTTTCAATTACAATTTCCATAATGGGAAACAATCGATCCTGTAGCTGATTTTGAAAAGCAAATTTAGAATTAAATATGTTACAACAAAACATCCCGGCTTATTTTCAGGGTATTGTGGATTTTTCGAATGAAACAATCCCTAATTCGAAAACACAGGCATTAAAAAACCCGGCAAAGAATTACCGGGTTCTGCATTTAATATATTGCTATATAAGTAGTTAAATGTGTATCACCTCATCGTAGGCAGCAGCAGCAGCTTCCATCACAGCTTCGCTCATGGTAGGATGCGGATGAATGGTTTTTATCAGTTCGTGCCCGGTAATTTCCAGTTTTTTGGCCACCACCATTTCGGCAATCATTTCGGTAACATTGCCGCCAATCATGTGGGCGCCCAGCAATTCGCCGTATTTTGCATCGAAAATCAGCTTCACAAAACCGTCTTTATGGCCGGCAGCGCTTGCTTTTCCGCTAGCTGAGTAAGGGAATTTACCTACTTTGATTTTATAACCTGCTTCTTTTGCTTTGGCTTCGGTAAATCCAACCGACGAAACTTCGGGACTGGTGTATGTGCAACCCGGGATGTTGTTGTAATCGATAGGTTCAGGATTTTTCCCGGCAATTTTTTCCACGCAAACAATTCCTTCGGCAGATGCTACATGTGCCAGAGCAGGTCCTTCAAGAATGTCGCCAATGGCATAAACACCTTCCACATTGGTGCGGTAAAACTCATCTACTTTCACACGACCTTTTTCGGTTTTCACACCCACGTCCTCCAAACCAATATTTTCGGTGTTGGGAGTAATTCCCACGGCTGAAAGAACGATATCGGCTTCAACAGTTTCTTCACCTTTTTTGGTTTTGATGGTCACCTTACATTTTTTGCCTGAAGTATCCACCTTTTCTACGGTTGAACTGGTCATCACCTTCATTTTCATTTTTTTGAACGAGCGTTCCAGTTGTTTGGCCACTTCTTCATCCTCGTTAGGAACAAGCGTGGGCATAAACTCCACCAGCGTTACTTTGGTGCCAATGGATTGATAAAAGTAAGCAAACTCGCTTCCGATAGCCCCCGAGCCAACTACCACCATGCTTTCCGGTTGTTTGTCAAGAGTCATGGCTTTCCGGTAGCCGATAATTTTTTCACCATCTATTTTCAGGTTAGGCAATTCGCGTGAACGAGCGCCGGTTGCCAAAATGATGTGTTTTGCTTTATACGTTTTTTTCTTTCCTGAATCATCGGTTACTTCCACCGTATTTTTTCCGGCCAGTTTTCCAAACCCGGAAATGATTTCAATTTTATTTTTCTTGAATAAAAACTGAACGCCCTTGCTCATGTTATCAGCAACTCCACGGCTCCGTTTAACCATGGCTGAAAAATCGGCTTTCACTTCGCCGCCGATTGATACGCCGTAATCGACAGCATGTATTGCATATTCCAATGCCTGTGCACTTTTTAACAGCGATTTGGTGGGAATACAACCCCAGTTCAGGCAAATTCCGCCCACATTTTCTTTTTCAACCACGGCAGCTTTCATTCCCAGCTGGGATGCCCTGATGGCTGCAACATACCCGCCCGGGCCGCTCCCTATAACTAATACATCGTAATCCATAATCTTATTTTTAGTGTTGATTTTAATCTAATACAACAGGTTGGTACCCGAAAAGTTTTTTTAACTAATTTCCAAATTTAATGAAACTTTTATTTCAAACCTGAATAGAATTCCAACAATTTCGCGGCAGCAACAAAAGAGCTGATTTTATTACTGAGCACCTGTTGCTCAAATTCTTTTATTTTGGTTTTCATTTCAGGATGGTGGTAAAATGCCCGTTTCATCTGTTCCTGAATGGTTTCATGCATCCAGAAGGTAGATTGCGCATGACGCCTTTGGAAAAAATACCTGTTTTCGACGGCAAGTTTTCTGTATGCTTCTATTTTATCCCAGATTTCATTAATTCCGGTTTTACTGAGCGCCGAACAGGTAAGTACCTGAGGTTCCCAATCCGATTCTTTTTTGGGAAAAAGGTGTAGTGCATTCCGGTATTGTTGTTTGGCCATTTGTGCCTTTTCACGGTTGTTTCCGTCGGCTTTGTTTATCGCAATTAAATCGGCCATTTCCATAATGCCGCGTTTAATTCCCTGCAGTTCGTCGCCTGCACCGGCCAGCATCAGCAGCAGAAAAAAGTCTGACATGGAATGGACCGCCGTTTCGCTTTGCCCAACTCCCACCGTTTCAATAAAAATATGATCGAAACCGGCAGCTTCGCACAATACAATGGTTTCGCGGGTTTTACGCGCCACGCCGCCCAATGAGCCTGCCGACGGACTGGGTCTGATGTAGGCATTTTTATCGCCGGCAAGATCTTCCATACGGGTTTTATCTCCCAGAATACTTCCTTTTGTGCGCTCGCTGCTGGGGTCGATGGCCAGCACTGCCAGTTTTCCGCCCATGCCGGTAATATACTTTCCAAGTGCTTCAATAAATGTACTTTTCCCAACACCCGGCACTCCGGTAATTCCAACCCGAATCGATTTTCCTGCATGTGGCAGGCACCTCGCAATAATTTGCTGTGCAATTATCTGATGATCGGGTTTCGAACTTTCAACCAAAGTAACTGCTTTGCTTAGTAAAGTAATGTTCCCTGACAAGATTCCATTTACGTATTCCTCAACGGGTAAAATTTTTCTCTGTTTCTGTAAAAAACGTTTTACAGAATGATCGCTAAACGACCCGGGATGATCTATTCCCTCATTCACCTTCAACCCTTTAAATTCCGGATTATTTTCAATATGTTTATTCTGTTCCGACATTTATTCTTTATAGAGCGTTTACACAAAAGTACCACATTTATTCTGTTTGGGGCAAAAAAAAATGCCGCAAGCCTTAGCCTGCGACACTTCATATTATTGACATTTTATAAACTTCTCAACTAAGTTGTAATGTTGCATGAAACCCGTAACATGCTGGTCGGGGTTTTCGGGTCGTTGGTAATTACAGTGATGGATTTACTTTGGCGGCCACGTTTTCCGCGCGAATCAAAAGTAACTTTTATCGGGACCGATTCTCCGGGAGCAATAACTTTTTTGCTGGGAGCCACAGCAGTGCACCCGCAGGAAGAACGAACGTTACGAATAATCAACTCAGATTTTCCATCGTTGGTTAAATTAAATGTATGATCTTTTTTCTCTCCCTGCTTTAATTCGCCAAAATCGTGTGACGCTTCTGAAAATTTCGCCACCGGTGCTTTTGCCAGGTCTTCGGCAGAAAGATTTGAAAAATCTTCTTCAATGGTTGCACTCACACCTATAGATGCACGGTAGTCGTTACTGCCATCCAATGACAGGTAAATGCGGTGGGATGCAAAACCAAAGGTATTTGCTTCCTTTGCATTATAGGTTACTACAAGTTTTCCTGTTCCATTTGCAGGAATAGTTTCCGGTTCAACTTTAGCAGTAATATGACCGGGAACGGTGCGGAACCCAACTTTAATGGGTTTTTCCGTATCATTAACCAATTCCAGATCCTGAGTTTTTACTTCATTTTCGGTTATCCGGGCAAATGAAATGTGGTCGGTTTTCACCCTGAGACTACCAATCTGCCGGGGATAATTCTCGGCCAATGTTCTTTCACGTTCTTCAACCCGGCCAATAATGCGCAAAACAGTTGTTCCGTTTTCGGCATTGGAACTCACCATAACTGTTTTATTGAAAGCTCCGGGCCTGTTACGCGGATCGTAACTCACCTGAATTTCACCAGTCGCGTTTGGCGCCACCGGTTCACGCGTCCATTTGGGTGTGGTACATCCGCACGAAGCCCTTACATTGCTTAACACCAGCGGAACATCGCCCTTATTGGTAAATTTAAAAGTGGTGGTTTGAACACCGTCAGACTCTTTGAAACCTCCAAAGTTGTGTTCAAGGTTTTCAAAAACAATTTGCGGTTTTTGTGCCATCGCGGTCAAAGTGATGGCCACTAAACCTAATGCGAAAAAGAAGCGAACCAACTGTTTCATAATTATATTTTTAATATTCTGGATTTTATACTTTACTTTGCTGTAACAAAAGTAAGAATGCAAATCACCATGTGGTGTTAATCAGGCTTAATATTTTGTTAATGAAGTGTTAATAGCTTCAAAAAAATTGAGTTATGTCATTTTCTGAAAAAAATAATATGGCCAATGAAAGGTAAAACCTTAAAATATATCATTCTTCTGGCTACAATAACTGTGGCAGGAGTTTTGGCGCTTCAGTTCTTTTTTCTTCGTAATTCATACGATTCTTCTGAAAAACAGTTCAGGGAAAGTGTTACCGTAGCTTTAAAAGAAGTAGCGTGGCAACTTTTAACCGCCAATGGAAATATGGCTAATTTCGATAGCATAACCCCGGTAGAGTTGGTTACAAACACTTACTATATTGTTACTGTAGATGCTTTAGTCGATTTTGAATTGCTAAAATTTCACCTGGTTGAAGAATTTAAAAAGCATCAGATTTACACCGGTTTTGAATTTGCCATAAACAACCCTTTAACAGGACAACTGGAACAAAAAACTATGATAACTGCACGGGGCGCAGAACAACCTTCATCCTATTCATTTCTTCAGGGCACAAATTCTGATACATTCTTTTTTGCGGTACATTTTACCGACCGTTCTCCTTATTTTCATGCCAGGCTTTCGGTTTGGTACCTTTTTACAGGGTTGTTGCTGGTTGTAATCCTGTTTTTTGGATATACGCTTTCGGTCATTATCCGTCAACGTCAACTGTCTCAAATTCAAAAAGATTTCATTAACAACTTAACCCACGAACTCAAAACACCCATTTCTTCCATTGCTTTATCGGCCAAAGTAATTTCAGAAGAAAAAATTCTGGAAAATCCCACACGGCTTTTTGAATATGCTCAAATAATACAAAACCAAAACAACCGCATGAGGGAAAATGTGGAGAAAGTTTTAAACCTGGCTTCGCTTGAAAAAAACAAACTGCATTTGAACCGGGAAAAAATAGAACTGAATGATTTCCTGAAAGCGGCAACCGAAAATTTTGAACATTCCGATGCAGGCAAAAAAGCAAAAATAAATCTCAATATTTCTCAAAACCAGACTTATATAATTGCCGACAGGTTTCATTTCTCCAACCTCGTAATGAACATTCTCGAAAACAGCGTAAAATATTGTGAAAAAGAACCGCAGATAAGAATTGACATTCAAAAAATAAAAAAACAATTACAAATTCGGTTTACCGACAACGGAATTGGAATTTCGAAAAAAAACCGAAAAAAAATATTTAACCGGTTTTACAGGGTACCTACGGGCAATGTGCACAACGTTAAAGGCTTTGGATTGGGGCTCGATTATGTACGAAAAATTGTAAAAGCCCACAAATGGGAAATAAAAGTGGACGAAAATCCGGAGGGAGGAAGTATATTTACACTCTTAATTCCACAACGAAAATGATGGAGGCAATAAAACTTTTACTGGTTGAAGACGACGATACACTGAGGTTTATAGTGAAAGACAACCTGGAACAAAACAATTACCTGGTTGATGTAGCTGAAAACGGGCAGATGGCTGTTGAATTATTCGAAAAAAAACAGTACCATCTTATCATTCTCGATGTTATGTTGCCAAAAATTGATGGTTTTAAAGTGGCCGAACACATTCGTAAAACCAACGAAAACGTTCCCATTATTTTTCTGACTGCCCGTTCGATGACCGAAGATAAAATTACCGGACTTACCATTGGCGGCGACGATTACATTCCCAAGCCATTTAGTATGGAAGAGTTGTTGCTGAAAATTAAAATTTTTCTGAAACGAAGCAACAATATTGACGGGGGAAAACCGGAAACATCGAAGGTAAAAAAAATTGGCAGGTTTGTTTTTCTGCCCGAGGAATTAACACTTTCGCTCGACGGCGAAGCACGCAAACTCACCATTAAAGAAATGGAACTGATTAAATATTTTTCAGAAAATACCAACAAAGTGCTGAACCGCAATGAAATTCTGGAAAAGGTTTGGGGGTCGAACGATTATTTTCTGGGCCGGAGCCTCGATGTTTTTATTTCCCGTCTGCGGAAATATTTTAAACCCGACCCCAATATCAGTATTGTGAACCTTCATGGAATCGGATTCAGGTTTACCGTAAAAAAGGAACAAAATTATTAACCCAACCAAAAGAATCTTTCATTGTGTTTGGAAGAAATAAAAAAACAACTATTTTTGCAGTCCGAAAAATTAAGACCATTTATAAAAAGAAAATTATAAAAGAATGAAAAGGACATTTCAGCCATCAAACAGAAAGAGAAGAAACAAACACGGTTTCAGAGAAAGAATGGCATCTGCCAGCGGCAGAAAAGTATTGAAAGCCCGCCGTGCAAAAGGCCGGAAAAGACTTACAGTTTCTGACGAACCAAGGCATAAAAAATAATTTATACCTTACATTCTAAAGAGCGAAAAGGTAAAGAATAGCAATTCTTTACCTTTTCGTGTTTATACAAACACGAACTTTCTTGTTTTTCCGTTATTTTTGTTTGGAAATTTTGTTAGGAAAAAGAAAAATATGAGTTTTACCAGGTTTCTCACCAGCCGAACATTTCTTGTAAATTTAATTGCAGCAGCAGCTTTGCTTGCTCTTATCCTTTTTATTACCATGAAAGGGCTTGAAAAATACACCCGGCACGGACAGTCGTATCCTGTACCGGAATTTACCGGAATGTTGCCTGCAGAAGCGCAGCAAATAGCTCATCAACAAAATCTGAAAGTTGAAATTGTTGATTCCCTGTTTTTGGAAGATGCAGCACCCGGTGCCGTTGTTGATCAGGTACCCAGGCCCGGGCACGGAGTAAAACAAAACCGAACCATATTCCTTACTATAAATTCCACTCACCCCGAAACAGTTACACTTCCTCAGTTAACCGATATCTCTTTCCGCCAGGCTCAGGTTTTGGTAGAAAATTCAGGGCTGCAGGTGGGAAATATTATATATCGCCCATCTGAATACGACAACCTGGTTTTAAACGTACAAATTGATTTGGTAAATATTAATCCGGGAAAACAGTTACCCAAAGGCACGTCAATTGATTTGGTTGTAGGAAGAAGGCCCGGACATCAAACCACTCCTCTTCCCGATCTCATTGGCCTTACCATTAAAGAAGCCCAATCAACCTTAACAGCCTCTATGCTGAATTCAGGTGTGGTTATTTACGATGAAACAGTCCTTTCTGCCGAAGATTCGCTCAGTGCACAAATTTGGAGACAGAGGCCAAATCCCCGGGTAACGCAAAACATTTTACTTGGTTCATCGGTCGATCTTTGGGTTACGGTTGACCAGTTGAAAATTGATGACGCACTTCAATTCTGAAAGGCAGAATTGTTCCGGTTTTGCTAAATGGTTGGAAAATTAAAAATCACATGAAAGAATATCTGCTTGAAAATGAGGAACCGGAAGAGGAGGTAATGTATGAACATTACCGCTTAACAGTTGATCCGGGCCAATCATTCATTCGAATTGACAAATATCTGGTCAACCGCATCGACAACGCATCACGCAGCCGCATTCAGGCAGCCGCCGAAGCAGGGAATATTTTGGTAAACGAAACACCGGTAAAAGCCAACTACAAAGTAAAACCCAACGACGAAATCCGGATTGTGATGGATTATCCGCGTCGTGAGCTTAAAATCATACCTGAAGAAATACCACTAAATATTGTTTACGAAGACGACCATCTGATGGTGCTTAACAAGCCGCCGGGGCTGGTGGTTCACCCTGGCCACGGAAACTACTCGGGAACATTGGTAAACGCGCTGGCCTGGTATTTTAAAGATTTGCCTTTGTTTAACAGCGAAGACCCGCGCCCGGGGCTTGTGCACCGAATTGATAAAGACACCTCGGGATTGATGGTAGTTGCAAAAACCGAACAGGCAAAAAATAAACTGGCACTCCAGTTTTACGAAAAAACTACTGAACGGCTTTACCAGGCGTTGGTTTGGGGTATTCCAAAAGAAAACCAGGGAACCATTACCGGCAATATTGGAAGAAGTCTGAAAAACCGGCAGGTATTTATGGTTTTCCCCGATGAAGACTATGGAAAACATGCCGTAACACACTATAAAGTGTTAAAGGAAATTGGATATGTGAGTCTGGTGGAATGCAGGCTGGAAACCGGCAGAACTCACCAGATTCGTGTACACATGAAGCACATCAACCACCCGCTGTTTAACGATTCAAATTATGGTGGCGATCGGATTTTACGCGGAACAACTTTTACCAAATACAAACAGTTTGTGCAAAATTGTTTTAAATTGCTACCCCGCCAGGCACTTCATGCAAAAACCCTCGGGTTTAAACATCCGGTTAGCGGAGAAAAAATGTTGTTTGATTCGGAATTGCCCGAAGATATGACGGTTGTTATTGAAAAATGGGAAAATTATATCGCAAACAGAAATGATTAAAAAACCAAATATTGCAGTTATTGCCGGCGGCGACTCATCGGAGTTTGTTGTTTCAGTAAAAAGCGGCGCCAATGTACTGGCAGCCATCGACACCCAAAAATTCAGGCCCTGGCTGGTTCAGATGCGTGGCGACGAATGGTTTGTTGTGAAGGGCGAAAAACAAATTGCCCCGGTGGACAAATCCGTTTTTAGCTTCAGATTGAACAATGAAACAATACAATTCGATTTTGCCTACATCACCATTCACGGCACACCCGGCGAAGACGGCATTTTGCAAGGCTATTTCGATTTACTGAACATCCCCTATTCCACCAGCAATGTGCATTCCTCATCGCTCACATTTAACAAGTGGTTTTGCAACAACTACCTCAAAAGCTTTGGAATTAAAATGGCCCGTTCGGTCAAAATAAATAAAGGAGGAAATATAAACAGCGCCGAAATTATAAAAAAGCTGGGATTGCCTCTTTTTGTAAAACCCAATGCAGGAGGTTCGAGTTTTGGCATTACCAAAGTTAAAAACGAAAACGAACTTTTACCGGCCATTGAAAATGCCTGGAAAGAAAGTTCAGATGCCTTAATTGAAGAATTTATAGGCGGAACTGAATTTACATGCGGCATGGTTAGGTTGGGTGGCAAAAAAGTTATTTTCCCGGTCACTGAAGTGATTCCCAAAAACGAATTTTTCGATTTCGAAGCGAAATATACACCGGGAGCCACAGACGAAATTACACCGGCACGCCTTCCTGAAGATTTATACGAAGAGTGTCAGCAACTTAGTTCTGAAATTTATGACCTATGCCAGTGTTCAGGAATTGTTCGAATTGATTTCATTTTGAAAAACAAGGAGTTTTATTTTTTGGAAGTGAATACCACACCGGGTATGACAGCCACCAGTTTTATCCCGCAGCAAATTAATGCCACTGGCCTAACTCTGAAAGAAATTTTAACACAAGTTATTGAAGAGGGATTACAAAAAAAATAGCTTCTCCACTTTCTGAAACAAAAAGGATCTATATCAAATCATCAATTGCAAAGAATTTCCTTTTTCCCTATCTTTTTCATTTATCTCTATACAAAATTAAAAATGCTCAAATCATATTCCGGTGCTACGCACCTCTTTTGCTCTTGATGATTCCGTTTACTACAAATATTTTTGGTGCGCTGCACCTCAATTCACAAAAAATAATTAACTGGAAGAAAAACTAATCAAAGGAAAAAGCGGCAGAGCCGCGCTAATATTTGTAGCAGAATCCTGATATCAGGGAAAAAGGTGCATCGCACCGAAAAATTAAAATATAAAATTAGTTGTACATCCGGCGAAAAAGGCTGAACTGTCGTGATAACGCGGGAAATTAATATGCAATTTTTTTCAATAAACATTTGTGGATAAAATTAGTTAACAACTAAACGAATTAAAACTTGACTTGCCCCATCCTTTATTTGTAATTTAGTCGCCTCAATTTTATTTTTCATAAAAGGAAAAACAGAAAGGAATAATGGCTACTGAAAAAAAGAGAAATTCAAACAACCAGGGACGGCGGCAAACCGGAATGACCATTGACGAAATAAATGCGCAATACGGAAAGTTACCCCCTCAGGCAATTGAAGTGGAAGAAGCAGTTTTGGGAGCGCTTATGCTCGAGCGCGATGCGTATGTTACAGTGGCCGATCTCCTCGATACCCCGAGCTTTTACAAGGAAGAACACCAGAAAATTTTTGAAGCCATTAAGGAACTTTCCAGCAACGAAAAACCGGTTGACCTGCTTATGGTTACCCAGGAGTTGAAAGACCGCGAACAGTTGGAAGAAATTGGCGGACCAGGCTATATTACCCAACTTACCCGCCGCGTGGCTTCTGCTGCCCACCTCGAATTTCATGCCCGTATTATTGCCCAGAAATACATTCAGCGGGAGCTCATCCGCGTTTCTACCGAAATTCAGGCAAAATCGTATGACGATTCCATGGATGTGGACGATTTGATTGATTTTTCAGAATCATCGTTGTTCCAGGTGGCTGAACGGAACATTAAAAAGGAAACTGTTCCCATTAAACCGGTGCTGAATGAAGCCATTATACAAATTGAAAAAGCAAGGCAACGAAAAGACGGGTTGAGCGGAGTTCCATCAGGTTTTACTGCACTCGACCGAATCACATCCGGCTGGCAAAAAACCGACCTTATTATTATTGCCGCC
>JAHYIT010000043.1 GCA_019429205.1 Mariniphaga sp.
ACAGCACACTTTGGTTAGTGGCAGGCTGGGAAGGTGGTAATGATTTTATTGGCAATTTATTCTGCGATAAATTGCGTAGAGGTATTTGCAATATTCAAAAACAGGATAATTATTTTGGTGAAATAAATCTATACAAATTTAAAGAAGAAGATGTTTAATCCGGCAAAAGCGGCAGACGAAATCAAAAAAGAATATATTGGATACATCAATACTACCTTTCATTTTCGTAATCAAAATCTGCAAAAAAAATTACTTGAAGAGTTGGATAAAACTGTTTCCAACGGTCCGTACGTTGAAATTAAAGATTCATTTAAGTCTGGAAAATCAATTGAAGAATTGATTGATAACGGAACGTTATCACCACTTTTCACAGATTTAGAAAGAAATAAAAAATACCCGCCAAAACTTCCTATTTCCCGACCTTTGTATTTACACCAGGAAAAAGCAGTTGAGAAAATTGTCTCAGGAAAAAATGTAGTTGTATCTACAGGAACAGGCAGCGGAAAAACAAATTGCTTTTTAATACCTGTTATTAATGAATTGCTCCTTGAAAAAGAAAAAGGGCAACTGAACGATGGAGTTAGAGCAATTTTCATTTACCCCATGAATGCTTTGGCGAACGACCAAATTAAAGGACTGCGTGAAATTTTAATGGCATATCCTGATATTCGTTTTGGAGTTTATAACGGCGGTACTGAAAACAGAGAAATAGATGCAATCAAGCTTTATGAAGCAATGTATGCCAAAGAAAAATACCCAGAATTAAGAAAGAGGTTACCAAATGAAGAAGTTTCTCGTGACAGGATGAAAGAACGCCCACCCCATATTTTGTTTACAAACTATGCAATGTTGGAACACATGCTTTTTAGACCAGGTGATGATTCAATATTCAGTAATTCCAATTTTAAGTTTGTAGTGTTGGATGAGGCACACGTCTATGCAGGGGCGACTGGAATTGAAACTGCATTTTTAATGGGAAGGTTAAAAGGGAGGATAACTGGAGAAAAGAAACCTCAATTTATTCTAACCTCTGCAACACTGGGAGATGGGAGTATTGCAAGTAATAAGAGAGTAGTAGAATTTGCGGAACAATTAACAGGCTGTAATTATAACACAGACGAGATAATAACAGCCTATCGTGATAACTCACAAAAGGCATCTGAAATTTATCAATATCCGATTCAACTATTTACAGATTTAGCAAATGAGGAAAATTTCTTTAGTGATATTTTAGATAAATACAACCTTGATTTCACATATTCTCAAGAAAGAGAAGCAGAAATATTATATGATATCATTTCTTCTTCTAGTTTGTATGCTAAAATGAGAAGCAAGGGCAGTTTGTTAAAACTTAATGATTTTGCTGAATTGCTTGAAATAACAAGTCAGGAAGCGGTAAAATTTATTGCGTTGTGTGCTAAAGCAAGAAAAAATGGAAAACCATTAATTGACATTCGTTATCATTATTTTCTCAAAGCATTAGATGGCTGTTATTTAGCACTTGACTACGAAAATAGTTTGTCGCTAATAAGAAAAGACCATTTCCCTCTTACATATGAAAAAACAGCAAAAATGTTTGAAATTGCTGTTTGTGAAGATTGTGGAGAAATTGCTATTCTTGGAAAGGTTTTAAATGGCAAACTGGTAAGAGCAAGTAATTTGGATGAACGGAGTTTTTATCAAGTGCAAAACAACCAAGATTTATATGAAGATGAGGGAGAAAATAGTATAGATGACTTCAAAACAAAAACTAAGAAGAAAAAAGAAGATACAGTTTTTTATTTATGTAAAACCTGCGGTGCAATAGTGGCAGATGACGAAGTTCACAATAGTTGGTGTACTTGTGGAAACACTCAAAAAATAAAGATTTCTAAATTGCCCAAAGACGATTGTTTAAATTGTGGTGGAACGTTGAGACGCTTTAATTTGGGGTATGATGCAGCCACAGGAGTTGTTGCAACTTCCTTATACGAACAAATACCAGAATATAAATTTGACGTTGAAGAAAACATTGAAAAACAATCAACAAATAATCCGTTTTTACAAAAAGTCGAAAAGAAAAAAAGTAAATCCAGAACAGGAAGTCAATTTTTGATTTTCTCTGACAGCCGTCAAGGTGCTGCAAAATTTGCTTGTTTTTTAAGTGATTCATACAAAGAGTTCTTACGCCGTCGCGGAATTTGGAATGTTGTAACACAAGAAGAAAATAATTACAAGAATGGAATTGGTATAGGCGATTTTGTAAGTGTACTTGACAATTATTATTCAGGATTAAACTTGTTTCGAAAAAGCAATTCCGAAAATATAGAATCGTCAATTACCGAAAATAGACGTAATGCCTGGGTTGCTGTTCTGAATGAACTTTATAATTGCAATCGAGATACCTCACTCGTTTCATTGGGTAAAATTTCTTTTGAATATCCTGGGAATAGCGATGATATTATTCAGATAGTTATCAATAATTATAATCTCTCAAAACAAGACGCAAAGAATTTTTTAAATTTCCTCGTGTTTGAAATTGTGCGTTCGGCTGCAATTGTTACAGATAAAATATCAGATATAAATCCAAGTGATAGAGAATACTTGTTCTTTACCCCATATCAAAAAATTATAACTAAATACAAGGATAATTCTGTTTTTAATTCTCAAGGTTTCATGCCCACTCCTAGAACATTGAAAAGCGGAGAAAAGAAATATTATCGTTCGAATAAATTATTGCTCACAACTAAAATTCTCAAATTAGATGATGATAAAGCAGTTGAGTTTTTAAGCAACTATTGGGATTATTTGGTTTCAGACAATAACAAATACAAACTTCAAACAAATGATGGAAAAGGATATTTTGTACCCGCAAATTATTTCAAAACCAATTTAGGTAAAAATGCAATTCTGTGGAAATGCCAAAAGTGCGGGAAAGTAACACAATTTAATATTGGAAACAATTGTATTCAAATTGGGTGCGAAGGCAATTTGGAAAGATTAAATTCCAAAGAGTATTGTAGTGACAATTATTATGCTTTGTTATACGAAAGCAAAAAAGTATCACCTTTATTTGTTAAGGAACATACTGCTCAACTTGCTAAAAAGGATGCATTAGATTATCAACAACAATTTATCCGAAAAGAAATTAACGCTCTTTCTTGTTCTACAACATTTGAAATGGGGGTTGATGTTGGAGATTTGGAAACAGTTTTTTTACGGAATATTCCACCACTTGCTTCAAATTATGCTCAAAGAGTAGGTCGGGCAGGTAGAAGTATAGATGCAGCTGCATTTGCATTGACATTTGCGAGGTTAAGTTCTCACGACTTTACCTTTTTCGATAGTCCAAAAGAAATGATAAATGGAATGATTTATCCACCAAACTTTATTTTGGATAATGAGAAAATTTTAAAACGTCATATTAATGCCGTTGCTTTAAGCTTATACTTAAAAATCAATCCTGATTTGTATTCCGCTAATAATGCGAAACAATTTATTAACGAAAAGGGGTATCTGGGTTTTATTGATTGGCTTAAATCTGAACCAATTGAATTATCAGTTTTATTAAGAAATTCTATTTCAATCACAAATAAACAACTGAAAGACAAATACATCAATAGTTTTGAATGGTTGGAAGATTTTATTGGTGAGCAAGGAACATTTTCAAAAAATATAAAGGAGTTTGAACAGAATGTTGAGTATTTGAAAAGGGAATACGAAAAAGCAATGCGAGCAAGAGATGAAAAAACGGCTTCTGTCTTTAATCGTAAATTAGAAAGGTATCAGAAAAACGATTTGATTGATTTTCTTGTTCGTGGTAATATTCTTCCAAAATATGGATTCCCTATTGATTCAGTAGAATTAACTCAAAACATTGCAGCACAAAGTTTCAAATCATTAAACCTAAGTCGCGATTTATCAGTTGCCATTGCCGAATATGCACCTTCTTCAGAAGTGGTTGCCGATGGTGGTTTATATACAAGCCGTTACATTAGAAAACCTATTGTAAACAAAAGCGAAATGAGCGACTTCGAAACAGCATATCTTTCAAAATGTCCTGATTGTGAGAATATGAATTATTCTAAAATGCCAATAGGTTCAGATGGAATACCTTGTGCTATTTGTGGTAAAGAACTAAAAAATAGAGATTTCTATAAAAGTATTGAGCCAAGAGCAGGTTTTATTGCAGAAGAGGAAATAAAAGATGTTCCGCTTAAATCACAAGAACGAAAATATAAAACAGAAGCTATCTATATTGGTGACAAAACAGCCTATCCAATTAGTAAATATGAATATGAGTTTGAAAATATCAAGTTAGAAGTTGAATCAACTGCGAATGATTCTCTTGTTGTTAAATCTACCGATTTCTTCTATGTGTGTCCAAAATGTGGATATTCAATTGCAAGTGACGAAGCGAGTAAATTGTCAGAATATGAAGATTATAAATTTGGCGTCACTCGTATTGAAAAAAGTACAACCGGACATAAAAATCCTTTCGGAAAGGGAAAATGTGTAAATACTTCACTCACAAGATATAGTTTGCATCATGAATTTAAGACAGATGTGGCAAAAATATCTTTTGGTTGCGACACTTCAAACTATCCAACAATGTTATCGGTAATGTATGCTCTACTTAATTCTTTTGCCCATGAACTTAACATTGAAAGACGAGACATAAAGGCTTGTTTAACTTATAAGATAACGAGCGGAAGAATGGAACATAAAATAATTATATACGATGCTGTTCCAGGTGGTGCAGGACATTCAAGACGTCTTGTAACAGAAGATGGAGACGTATTAAAAGCAGTAATAAAAAGAGCAATAAATTTATTGGATACTTGTGAATGTTCTCCTTCCTGCTATCGTTGTTTACGTAATTATGAAAACCAAAAAATCCATGAAATTCTTGACAGAGATAATGCACTGAATTTTTTAAAGCACTTAGGATAAACTGAAAAACCGGGAAAGAAATGACAAAGGGTCGCTTATAAAAATGTTTAAATGGCTATCCTCGAAATTGAAGAAAAAGAATTTTTAATGGAAATTTTAGAGAAAATTAATACTGATTCCACGATCACCAAAGAGCAGGGGCAGTTGTTTCCGATGGCATTGCTGGCAACCCGGCTGAATGAATAAAGGAAGAAAACTTGAAAATAAGTAATTTATGAGTAAAATCGAAAAACATAATGAAAACACCGGGTTGCAGAAGTTTCCCAACTTTGTCATCTTCAAAACAGCCGATGGGAAAGTGAACATCGATGTGTTTTTTAAGGGTGAAACCCTGTGGCTTACGCAAAAACTGCTTGCCGAACTTTTTGAAAAAGGGCGAAGCACCATAACCGAACACCTGAAAAAAATATTTGCTGATGGGGAATTGGATGAAAATGTGGTTTGTCGGAATTTCCGACTAACCACTCAACACGGCGCCATTGAAGGAAAAACACAGGAGAAAGAGGTAAAATTTTACAGCCTCCGCGCCATTGTTGCGGTTGGCTACCGGGTTAATTCACACCGCGCCATCGAGTTCCGGAAATGGGCAACCGGCATTTTGCACGAGTACATCATTAAGGGCTTTGCCATGGACGACGAGCGCCTGAAACAAATCAAGCACTTCGGGCAGGACTATTTCGACGAAATGCTGGAACGTATTCGCGAGATACGCATGAGCGAACGCCGTTTGTATCAGAAGATAACTGATATTTATGCCCTTTCAGCCGATTACGACAGCAAAGCCGATATTACCAAACAGTTTTTTGCCACCGTGCAGAACAAGTTGCATTGGGCAATTACCGGAAAAACGGCTGCCGAAATTATTTATACCGAAACCGATGCCGAAAAAATAAACATGGGATTGAAAACATGGAAACAGGCACCTGATGGGAAAATATTAAAAGGTGATGTTATCATTGCCAAAAACTACTTGAATGAAGAACACCTGAAAGCTTTGGAGCGCATTGTAAGTGCTTACCTCGACTTAGCCGAAACGCGGGCAATCAACCGCCAGGTGATGAACATGAAAGACTGGGAGTTTTTCCTGGTAAAATTCCTTGAATTATCCGATTATCCCATTCTTCGCGATTCAGGAAAAATTTCGATGCTCGAAGCAAAACTAAAAGCCGAAAGCGAGTACGAAAAGTTTCGGGTTGTTCAGGATAAATTGTTTGAATCGGATTTTGACCGGTTTTTAAAGCAGCTTAAAGAAAAACCCAAAGAATAAATTATGCCGCGTAATAAGGAAACATTGTTTCAGTGCCACATGTGCGGTACCGGGGCAATTGGGATGAAATACGGTTTCGGGATTACCTGATTCAGCACAACGACGAGGCCGCAGCATTCGAGGCGCTAAAACTGCAACTGGCCGAAAAGTATAAAAACGACCGGGTAACGATTTTTACCCTGCAAACTCCCGTCAAATTCACCGGATTTGATATTTTTGTTGCATCAATCAGAAACCAGCATCAGAATTTATAACGGAGAACATTTTTCAAAATACATCGAATAAAATAATACTACAATGGATGATAAATCAAAATTAACGGGAAGGCGGCAGTTTATCGGAGATGCCGCTGCTTTAGGATTAATGGGTGCCCTGGGAACAGGGGCAATTCTTTCTTCGTGTACATCGCAAAAACAAAAATATGAAGCGCCGGTTTTTCCTGAAATTGCTCCTGACGGGCCGGTATTAAAAGCCGGATTAATTGGTTGCGGGGGCAGGGGAACAGGGGCTGCCATAAATTTTATCAACGCAGGTCCGAATTTGCAGATAACAGCTCTTGCCGATGTTTTTCAGGACCGCATTGACAGATGCAGGGAAACGATTAAAAAAAGCCATAACGTTGAAATTCCTGATGAAAATTGCTTTGTTGGTTTTGATGCATACAAACGTGTTATAGAATCGGGTGTTGATGTAATCATTGAGGCGTCCGCTACGCATTTCCGGCCACGGCATTTTGAGGCGGCGGTTCAGGCAAGAAAACACTGTTTTATTGAAAAACCTGCTGCCGTTGATCCGGTGGGTGTGCGTAAAGTAATTGCCTCGGGTAAAATGGCGGAAGCGGCAGGATTAACAGTGGTTGCCGGAACACAGCGAAGGCACCAGGCGGATTACAATAAAACCTTCAGTATGATTAAAAACGGCGCTATTGGCGACCTGATTTCGGCCAATTGCTACTACAACAGAGGGGGAGCCGGTTACTTTACCCGGCAGGAAGGATGGAGCGATATGGAAGCGATGATAAGAAACCGGGCAAACTGGATTTGGCTTACAGGGGATAATGTTGTGAATTTGCTCGTCCATAACTTAGATGTTTTAAATTGGTTTTTCGAAAAACATCCGGTTAAGGCATCCGGATTTGGCGCCCGTATTCACCGGCCAACAGGCGATATGTATGACTTTTTCAGTGTGGATTTTGTTTTTGATGACGAAAAACGCTACCAGGGAATGTGCCGCGAGATGGACGGTTGCACTAACAATGTAAGCGATATAATTTTTGGAACCGGGGGATATACCAATTGTCAAAATAAAATATTTGACTATAACGACAATATTATTTGGGAATATGAATATCCGCTGGGTGAGGATGGCAGGCCAACCAACAGAACTGCCATTTCTCCGTATGACCAGGAAATGATAAATTTTGTAACTGCTGTACGTTCCAACAAACCTGTTAATGAGGTTGAGGAACTCGCCAATTCAACTATTACGGGTATAATGGGAAGAGAATCAGCATATTCAGGAAAAGATGTGACCTGGGAAGAAACCATGAACTCTGATTTAAGGCTTGGGCCCGAAGAATATAACTGGGGATCTGTCGATATTCCGACCTTGTCTCCTTTACCAGGGAAAGCGCCGGTTGTTTGAACCTGAAAGCAATAGATTCAGGGGTGGAATATCAGGTCAAGAATAAAGTCTGTAATTTTTTACCTTCTGAAAAAATGATTTTTTACACCGTGGCTTTTCCCATTGGGATTCTCCGTAGGAGTCCTTCGGACCTTTGGAAAGCCCGGTGAACACAAGCAACCAATAACAAAAGGGCTTTAGCCATTAAGGAATTAAATGCTAAAGCTTTAAAAGAGGCTGAGAAAGTCAAACACCGGGCTAAAGCCGCGGTGTAAAACCCGAGGTTTTTCAATTTCTATTTGCCGGTACTTTTATGGGAATTTTAATGAGAGAACCACAATGCCAAACCCTCTTTTTTACACCGGTGCTTTAGCCCGGTGCGTTAGCATTCTCCCGTCCTCCTCACCGCTTTAGCGTTTAATTCCCTTAACGGATATGAGCCCCGGTGAAATAACGAATGGGCGTTTTGGGCCGCAATTTTATACTAAAAACGGGATAAATTTATACATTTATGTAAGTTGGCAAAAAGCAATTGGCAGTTGGCAAAAAGACTTGCCAACTGTACCTTTGCCAACTGCCAACTAAATTTATTTGGCACATTTTATCCCGTGCGAAGTATAAAAGTGGAATTTGTCGTTCATCCAAAATATCTTTTAAATCCACGCCCTCAGTTTATAATACCCCAAAGCCAGCATTTCGCGGGCAAAAGTGATTTCGTATTTCAGGTGGTTCCACACCTGGTAGCGCATCTGAATGCTTTGGCCTACATCGGGGGCAGCAGTTTTTCTGCCTCCAAGTTCATCGTCGCGGAATGTGAGGTCGGCTTCGGTGGCATTTTCAAAAGCGGGCAGGGCGTTCACCTTTTCGAAACCAACTTTTTGAAAGCACAGAACCGCCCGCCGGGTATGATCGGGTGAAGTTACCAGCAAAATTGATTTTGATTTGTTCAGTATTTTTTGACAGTTTAATGCCTGTGCGCGGGTGTTGGTGCCTTCATGCTCAAATAAAATATGCTGAGGGTTTACACCGCGCAAAACCAATTCTTTTTTCATGAGTAGCGGGGTGCTCAGGCTGTCGGTAATATCACCCGGCATGGCAATAACCAGGCTGGCTTCGGGAAAACTGAGGGCTGATTTTCCGGCAAACCAGCTTCGCATCAGGTTGCTTTCGCTGGGCATTCCGCCGCCGCCCAGTAAAATAATGGTTTCAGGTTCCCATTTTATTTCGGCTTTGCTGGTTCCTAACCAGTGAATTCCCCAAAAGGGCAGGGTGGTGAATGCAAGCAAAATTACGACTAAAAAGAAAATGCCCGACAACACGAAAAAAATTCGGAGTATCCTCAAAAAATAAATACTTTTGATTTTTGTTTTAACCATAGGAAACAGAATAAAGCATAAAAATACATTTAATCTTTCAACTATCATAGTTTTGAAAAACGAAGTAAAAAACGAAATAATCCGGTTGTTCGAACACCACTTCCAGGAAAAAGTGGAAACATTTTCCATGTTGCCGCCATCGGGTTCGTACCGCGAATATTGCCGGCTCGAAAACAGCAAACGGTCTGTGATTGGCGCTTTTAACGCCGATGTGAAGGAAAACACGGCTTTTCTGTCGTTTACCAGCCATTTCAGGAAAAAAGGCCTGCCCGTACCTGATATTTTTGCAGTGAGTTCCGATTTGAATAAATACCTGTTGGAGGATTTGGGCAATGTTACTTTGTTCGATTTTCTTTCTGAAACCCGCGAAACGGAAGGATTTTCGGAAACCATTGTTGCCGAATACCGGAAAGTTCTGAAAGTGCTCCCTAAAATTCAGATTGCGGGAGGCAAAGATTTGGACTATTCAGTGTGTTATCCGCGTGAGGCATTCGACAAACAATCGATGATGTGGGACCTGAATTACTTCAAATATTATTTTCTGAAACTGGCCAAAATTCCGTTTGACGAGCAGGCGCTGGAAGACGATTTTCAGGCATTCAGCGATTACCTGCTTTCTGCTCCTTCCGATTATTTTCTGTATCGCGATTTTCAGTCGCGCAATGTGATGCTGAAAGATGGGGGTGTTCATTTTATCGACTACCAGGGTGGAAGGCGGGGAGCCCTGCAATACGATCTGGCTTCGCTGCTTTACGACGGAAAGGCCGATATTCCGCAGGAAATCCGCACGCAGCTTTTTAAATTTTATATTGAAGAGCTGAAAAATTTCATTCCGGTAAACGAATCGGAATTCACTTCATATTTTAATGGTTTTGTACTCATTCGAATTATGCAGGCGATGGGTGCTTACGGATTTAGGGGCTTTTACGAGAAAAAAGAACATTTTCTGAAAAGCATTCCATTTGCGATAAATAATTTACAGAATCTGCTGCCCGAACTGAATTTTCCGGTGGAAATTCCGGAATTGGTGAATGTGCTGCAATTGCTTACACAATCAGAATCGCTAAAAGAAATTGGCCAGGTAAGTAGCAATTTGTCGGTACGGATTACCAGTTTTTCATATAAAAAAGGGATTCCTTCCGACCCTTCGGGCAATGGCGGCGGTTTTGTATTCGATTGCCGGGCGCTGAATAATCCCGGGCGGTATGCTGAATTTAAACCACTTACGGGAAGGGATTTAAAAGTGCAGCAGTTTATTGAGCAAAATTCTGAAATGAAACTTTTTTTGAAACCTGTAGAAACTTTGGTGGCTCAGTCGGTGAAAAATTACCTGGAGCGCGGATTTAGCCACCTTTCCGTAAACTTTGGCTGCACCGGCGGACAGCACCGTTCGGTTTACGCTGCCGAAAAACTAGCGGCCTGGTTGCGGAACAATTTCCCTGTTAATGTTGTTCTTGTTCACCGTGAACAACAATTTTAGGAGGCAGAATGGCAAAAACAGCTTGCAAGAAAACAGATTTCAAAGATAAAGAGGATGCTAAATACGAATGCAAAAAGTGCAGGGCACGGGTAAAAAAGGAAGAAAAAGTGTGCAAGCCAAAAAAAATTAAAGACTGAATAAATTTCATGAGAGGTATCAGTTCGTTTGTCGGATACAAAAACTATTTTCGCGAAAATTTTTTACACCACAATTTTTAAGTTATGGGAAGAGCATTTGAATACCGCAGGGCGGCCAAAGAAAAGCGCTGGGACAAAATGTCGCGTACATTTCCGAAACTGGCAAAAAAAATTACTATTGCAGCCAAAGTGAGTGGTCCCGATCCCGATTTGAATGCTGCACTGCGCACTGCAATTCTGAATGCCAAGGCGCAAAACATGCCCAAAACCAACATCGATGCAGCCATTAAACGGGCCAGCGGGAAAGATGCAGCCGACTTTACCGAGGTAAACTACGAAGGAAAGGGGCCACATGGCGTTCTGGTTTTTGTGGAATGTGCCACAGACAATACCACCCGAACGGTAGCCAACGTAAAAAGTTATTTCAACAAAGTGGGCGGCGGTTTGGTACCCTCCGGTTCGCTGGAGTTTATGTTCTCACGAAAAGCCGTTTTCGAGTTCGAAAAACAGGAAGGAATGGATTTGGAAGAACTGGAACTGGAACTTATTGATGCCGGCCTGGAAGAAATTGAAGAAAACGACGGCGTAGTTTACGCTTATGCTGATTATACCAGCTTTGGCGATTTAAACCATGCGCTGGAAAACCTGAAAATCGATGTGCAGAAAGCCGTTTTGAAAAGGTTTCCGAACGACCCGGTGGAGTTCACGGAAGAACAACTGGAAGAGATTGAGAAGTTGCTCGACAAACTGGACGAAGACGACGATGTGCAAGCTGTTTACACCAATATTGCGTGACAGAAATACTCAAATAGCAATTTGCAAAAAGTAAATCAATTCAATGTCAGTTAGAATGTAGAAGGAACCGTTCTTCTCTCCGAATTAAAAGGAACCGTTCTCTCAAAAAAGAACGGTTCCCTTTGGTGGCACTGCAGAAACGCCAAACAATGTTGTGTCCATGGGCGTTGGCGGATATTGTGAACCAGCAGGTTAACTGTTTTTTGGGTTTTTAAGGCCCGGTCGATTAAAACCGGCGGGTTTCTGCCATGCCGGGGTGTTTTTGTAACAAAAGATTGCTATTTTTAACCCCTGAAAAAGTAAAAAACGATTGAATGCACTGCCGAAAATGAACCAAAAGAAAAAAATCAACTACCAATTGAAAGCCCTCGGAAGCAAATTCCGGATTAATGATTTTTTCCAAATAATGGGAATATATGTAGTTTTACAAAGTCGAAATATAAGTAATACTTTTACTCAACGTTGTGCTTCATGCTGGGAGAGCTCCTGCAATCAATTGAACAGAATTTTATAATCAGAATCAAAAAGTGTACATTTGGATTGATTTGAAAGTTAATGTGGTCGAATTTGACCACTTTGGAATAATTTGATTATGAGTAAAATAAGCACAATTGATATAAAAAACGCAATAATTTCAATTACGAAAATTGAGGAAGAGGATTACATTTGCTTAACTGATATGGCAAAGGCAAAGGAAGGAGATAACAGAGCAGCCGATGTTATTAAAAACTGGATAAGGACTCGTACAACTATTGAATTCCTGGGAACATGGGAGACAATGTATAATCCGGATTTTAAAGTAGGCGAATTTGACCACTTTAAAATGGAAGCTGGATTGCCAACTTTTGTATTAAGTCCAAAGCAATGGGCGGAAAAAACCGGAGCGATTGGAATAATTTCAAAATCGGGTCGATATGGTGGAACTTATGCGCATAGAGACATTGCCTTTGAATTTGGTGCAGCAATTAGTCCGACTTTTAAACTCTATCTGATAAAAGAATACCAGCGTTACAAGGAAATTGAAAGTAACCAATACAATCTTGAATGGAATGTAAAAAGGATTTTAAGTAAAGCAAATTATCATATACAAACTGACGCCGTTCAAAAACATATCGTGCCTGAGAAAAATTATACAAAGGACAAGGAATGGTTAATTTATGCTGAGGAAGCTGATTTATTGAACGTTGCATTATTTAATTGTACAGCTAAAGACTGGCGGGAACTTAACCCCGAACAAGCTAAAAAAGATTTAAACATACGGGACTTTGCAAGTATAAATGAATTAGCAGTTCTTTCCAATATTGAAAGTCTGAATGCTGAATTGATTAAAAAAGGAATTGAAAAGCCAGTAAGATTTATGCAACTAAGGGAAATGGCTGTTTATCAATTGGAAATATTGGACAAAAAAGACTCTTTAAAGGCATTAAAAAAACTTGCTGATGATGTTTATATCGAACAACAAAAGAAACTTGATAAATAAAGCACGGAAGCACAACAATGTATATACAAAATAGGCGAGATAGTAGTAAATTCAAGGGCTGTAGCCCTCTTCAAAATTGTATCGGTTTGATAAGTATGAAGCCCGCAATCGCCTACTTTGCATATACTAACCGTTGTCTGAAGAGGTCCATTGGAAAATTTTGATTTTTGTCTGTTGGATTTTTTCTTCCTTCACCGTTCGTTTACCGTCAGAATTCAGCAGGTTATCTAAAAATTTGAAATAACCGGCAATTGTTGCTTATTTTTACTTTTCAAAAAAAATAAGCTTATGCTGCCAGTAGAATCATACATCAATCATTTTGTAAGCGTTTGGGAAGAAAGTGCTGAAACTTTGCCCGGTTTTAACCGAAGGTATTCAAATGAGGAACAAACGGCAAGGGAAATCAATTTTAATGCTTTTCAGGAAAAAGTCAAAAGTTTCCAATCGAAAAAAAACATCCGGGCACTAAAAGACCGAGATCCCGGCCAATCGTTTTTTCCGGTTTTCCGGGCTTTTCTCCAAAATGTTTTCGATTTTGAACCCGACCAACTCGAAATTATTCTTTCGAACGAGTTTAAAAATGTTTCCAAAGATTTTTTCTACAAAGCCAGAATGTTTGGCCCGGAATTGTCGCCCGAAAACATTTACCAGGGTATGCGCAATGTTTGGATAATGAACGGACTGCAACTGATGATGGGCATTCCGGTTGAAATTACCCCATCGGTTTTTGCCTATAGTATGATTTATCCGTACAGCGATAACCTGCTCGATGATCTGAGTATTACTGAAAAAGAAAAACAGGAATTCAGTAGCAGGTTTAATCAGCGTTTACACGGGGAATATGTGGTACCTTATAATCATACCGAATTGCAGTTGTTCCGGCTGGTTGGCATGTTCGAAGACCAATTCCCGAGAAACGGATTTCCTGAAGTTTACGAAAGTTTGTACGCCATTCAGCAGGGGCAAACCCGCAGCCTGAATCTGATAAACTGTAACGGAATGGAAGAATCAATGGTTCGCGAAATCTGTTTCGAAAAAGGCGGCGCTTCGGTGCTGGCCGACGGATATTTAGTTGCCGGGCATCTTTCGCCTGATCAGGAACAGGCGCTGTTCGGTTACGGCGTTTACCTGCAAATGCTCGACGATATTCAGGATGTGAAGGAAGATGCTGAAGCCCAAACCAAAACCCTTTTTTCCTGCCTCGACGGAACTCCCGATTTGGGCGCTTTTGTTAACCGCACCATTCATTTTGGGCGGATTGCCATGGAAGAACTCCGTTGTTTTAAAGGAACTGAAATGGAACCCATGCTGCGCCTGATGAACCGAAGCATTGAAACCATGATTATTGAGTCGGTGGGTTTAAATCCGCAATCCTATTCAAAAGAATATTTACAAACTCTGGAAAAATATTCACCGCTTCGGTTTGAATTTATCCGGGAAAAACGCACCCAATCCAAATCGCAGCGGTTTTCGTTATTTAAGAAGTATTTTGATCAGGCGCCGGTCAGGGAAATGTAGTTCGTAATCAATTATTTATGCTTGTTCCATATTTCCAAAAATTCATTCAGGTCGTATTCCAAATCTTCACGGATAATTTTTCGTATTAAACCTTTTGGAAGATCCTGATTTGTATGAACCGGAATGGTTGTAACTCTGCCGTCAGGATGCTTTAGGCGGTGGTGAGAACCATTTATTCTAACTATTGAAAATCCAACAGAAAGCAGGAACTTTATAAAATCTTTTCCGGAAATTATTGGTAGCTGAGGCATTTTTTATAGAATTATAAAGTTGAAGGGGGAACAGAAATCTGCATTTCCCTGAATCCCACAAAACGATTCATTTTCAACGTTTTTTCTTTTTCCTCTTCAATGCACATTTCAATAACTTCCCTAATATTTTCCAATGCTTCGTCAATTGTTTTTCCGTAAGAATGGCATCCTTTAAATACCGGACAACTCACAATATAAAAATTTTCTTCATCCTGTTCAACAACAATCGGGAGATGCAATGTCTTATTTTCAGGTATTTTCATGTCAATTGAATTTCTTTTGCAAATATACAGGATTTTGCTGAAGTTAATCTTAATACAGCTATTCGCTTTTTGCAATGCCAGTAAAAGTTATTTTACCTGTGTTGAGTTTATCCGGCAAAAACGCACCCAGTCCAAATCGCAGCGGTTTTCTCTGTTTAAGAAGTATTTTGAGCAGGCGCCGGTAAGAACTATTGTTGAATAAATGTGGGTGTTACCGACAACATAATGTACCCCCAATGCTGACCGGCTGTGTGATCGCCACCTTTCAGCAGTTCCAAACTTTCACCTGCAAACATAACCGACCAGCCTGCGCTGATTGTGGCATTTGGCTGAACCGCATACGAAATACCCAAATCCACTTCTGTGCCCAAATAACTTTTTGCTTCTGCCGAAATTTTGCCGGCTGAAGCAAAATAGTGCAGGTGCCCGTCGAATCCGAATTTCTCTTTTTTGTAACTGTATTTCAGGTAAACATCGTTCAACCCAAACGAGTTGATGTGGTTTCCTACATAGAAATAATCCATGTGCCCGTTAAACGCGTGGTTGGTTCCGTAGAACGGTGTAAACGCATAATTTTTGTCGTTTTTGTCGTAGCTGTTTCCGGAAAGATGCTCAAAACCTGCACTAATTCCATTTCTCAGGGAGGCTTCGAACAAAAAGTTTAAGGCGCTTATTTTTTGCCACGAAGGAAGTTCTCCAGTTTGGTAATAAAGGTTTCCGGCAAGCATCACATCTTCCAAACTGTGGGTAAATCTTCCTCCAAGTGTTTGGCTGTAGCGGTTTTTCTGTTCCTGAGGCGAAACGAATACCGGAACCCCGTTATTCAGGAATAAGAAACTCAATCCGGTTTTTTCCCAGTTTTTATTGAACCACAAAAACTGCAGGTCTTTGTAAGCATCTGGTCCGTTGTAAAAATTGTTGGTGATGTCAGCATTTTCGTGGTGGGCAACTCCAAAGTGAAGTTTGAAATCGTTTTCAATTTTGAACAAAGCCAAATCGTGCGACCTTGCCTGATGCGCCCAGCCTACGTTACCAAAAATGCGGTGGTCGTCGTAAACCAGTTCCTGCCTGCCTGCCTTCAGTGAAAAATTTTCAGCCAGTTTAATTTCGGCCCAGGCTTCGTGAACCGACGTGGCATAATCTTCATTGGCAACCAGTTGCGGCTGACTTCCCCAGTAGCGAACATCCTGTAAAACCAGTTTGGCTTTTACTGCCTCGGTATTGAAAAAGGCATTTAAACGGGTTCGCTGTGCAGTGGCCGTTGATATATTCTGGTCTTCAACCGCCAGCGATTTGTATCCACGGCTAAATTCGGTTCGGGGCCTGAATTCTCCTGACAGGGTAAATTGTGCATGAACTTCCGGCAGGAAAAACAGGATTCCTGCCAGAAGAGTGAAGAAAGTATTTCGTTTCATTTCTTTTTAAGTTTCAGACTCCATTTAATTCGCCATGGAAACATCCCACGAAGCTTCCCTTTTCTCAGCTTCTTCAAGCCATTTAGGAACCAGGGATTTCAGGAATTCTTCTTTTTCTTCACGGAGTTGTTCTATTGGCAAGCCAATAAACTCCTGTGCTTTGGCTTTGGTTGAAATATCGGGATAAGGAACCGGTTGATTGTGCCCAAGTTCTGCAAGCAACCGGGTCAGTTCAATTCTTGTTTCCTGAGCAATGTCAATTGCCGTTCCAATTAACCTGCTAAGTTCCAGTGATGCATGGAATGAAGCTCCATGTGCAGCCGCTGCGTAATCCCAGCGCCATTGGGCATGGCGGATTCCCATTAAAATATCTTTCATTTGTTCTTCATTTGCACCCAAATCCCACGCCGTTTTTGCTTCAACATGGGCCCTTACCAGCATTTTTTCGAGTTTAGTCCGGTTTTCCATCACAGCATCTTGTTTGTCATATACATTTTGTACCAGGGTTTGTGCTTCTTCGCGGTGGCAAACCTGGCATGAGCTTGAAATGTTGTTAATCGGCGACTGCATTTTGTGGTCTGTAAATTTCTGTCCGCCCTCGCTAATGTAGGGCATGTGGCAATCGGCGCAGGAAACCCCGCGTTGGGCATGAATTCCTGTCATATAGGTTTCATAACCCGGGTGTTGTGCTTTAAGCATTGGCGCCTTGCTAATGGCATGTGTCCAGTCGCTGAATTCGATTTCATCGTAATATTCTTCCATTGCTTCGGCGGTAAATCCTTTATCCCAGGGAAAGGTGAGGTACTGGGCACCTTCGGCAACGTCTTGCCTGAAATAATATTCCACGTGACACTGGGCGCAAACCAGGCTTCGCATTTCCTGGTAGCTTGCTTTGGTAATGTCTTTCCCCATCCGGTCAAATGCTTCGATTAAAGCAGGGCGGGTAATCGTAAGGTTCATGGTTTTAGCATCATGGCAATCGGCGCAACCAATCGGGTTAACTACTTCATGGCCGAGGTCCGACCATTTTTGGGAGTAAAATTCGGAAACTCCCATTTCATTCATCAGTCTTGGAACGTCGGGGCTTTTGCAGGTCCAGCAGGTGGAAGGCATAGGCTCAGGACCAGAACCTGTTGGCCCTCCCGTACGCAGCGTTTCCCGAATGTCTTTAACTGCATAGTAATGACCGCGGCCCTGGGTATAATCTTTGGAAAAACCGTATCCTGCCCATAATACAACCATTTCCGGATGGCGCTCAAGCATATCAATCATTACGCTTCCATTGTATTTGCTTGCAAATGTGGTATCTGCAGTTCCATAATAGGATTGAAATTCGCGTGGATAATTTTCTCCCCATACTTCATTTCGGGGATCAAATTGCGAAATCTCATTTTTAGGAACGTTTACGTAAGCTGCTTCCAATCTTCGTTCAACAATCGAAGAGGCCAGAAGTCCTAGTAAAAAAACAACAATTGCTGTTGTAATAAACAATACCCAGGCCAGCCAGGGTTTTTTTTCTGTAATTTCTTTTATTGATGTCATTTCTGATATTTTATTGATGTTATTGATTCATGAATCCTTCAAGCCACTGCGGAACCGGACTTTGCGGAAGCGGTACCTGTGCATTTGGTACGCTCGATATACTGTTAACCCTGCCATGCGGCACCTCGCGATGGCAATCCCAGCATTTACGCCCGGTCATTTTCTCATGATGATCCTTCACAGAGGCTTTTAACTTCGGATCAACCAGTAATTGAGAATGGCAGCGAATGCAGTTTTGGTGTACCACTTCTGCGCCCTCTTCCTTTATAAATATTACCTGTGGTTCGTTTCGTAAAGTGAAAATGGTTGCATGCCTCAATCCGTCTTTCGCCTTAAAATAATAGGTATTGAAAATATTGTTGTGCGGAACATGACAGTCGTTACAATTAGCCACTTCGCGGTGCGAACTATGATTCCATGTGGCATATTCCGGCGCCATAATATGGCAGTTAACACATGTTTCCGGTTTATCGGATAAATAGGAATGCGCCTTCGAAACATAAAACAGAAAAAGGATTAAACCGAGCATGAGGCTGGTCAAAACCATAACCGGAAGTCTCCATTTTTTTGGCGGAAGAAATTTTTCAAACATAGAACTGAGCAGTTTATTTTTGGTTCAAATATTATTTAAATCTTACTTCTCATGTGTATCATATGTTACAATTAAACAAAAAAAATTGAATCAGAAAATGTTATTTATAATGAAAATAAATTACAGAATTATGTTGTGAAGTTATTTTTTTCGTTATGCCAGCTCCCTCTATTTCTGTTAAATTTAACAGCAAAATAGATATAACATTCTTTTTCGGTTAAATAACCAATAATCAACATTTGTTATGAAACAAAACCTGATATTAATTTTTTTGTTAATCTCATTTGGATCAAAGGCACAGGGGTTCCTTACTTCAAAGAATATAAAAGTCGATTTTTCCGGCTTTGTGAGAAACGATTTTATTGTCGATTCCCGGAAAAATATATGTGCCTGCGACCATCTGCTTGAATTTTTTCCTTACAAACCGGTTTTCGATGAAAATGGGGAAGATATTTACGCTCAGCCAAATGCCCATTTTTTGAATACCTTCTCACGGTTTGGAACCCGGTTTTCAGGGCTGGAATTGGGAAAAGCAACTGTTACCGGTTATATTGAAGTTGACTTTACCGGCTATTCTTCAACAAACGGCATCAGGTTACGTCATGCCTACACCAGTTTTGTGTGGCCCAAAACTACGCTTCTTTTCGGCCGTGCCTGGCACCCAACATTTATCGAAAAAGTGTACCCTTCAGTTTTAAATGAAAATACCGGCCTTCCTTTTCAGGTGTTTAACCGGAGTCCGCAGTTGAGAGTGACTCATCATCTAACTGAAAACCTCGATTTTATAGCTGGCGCTGTTTACCAGTTTAATTACACAAACGACGGGCCCGACGGAAAAACTTACAGGTATCAGCGCGAGGCTGTGGTTCCAAATCTTCATACCCAGTTGCAGTTTTTTAATGAAAACTGGGTGGCCGGCGCTGCTGTTGACTGGAAAAGTATTCTGCCCAGAAATGCAACAACGGGTTCGAACGGCACCTTTAAAACAACCGAAAAATTAAATACCTGGGCTGCCCTGGCCTATTTGAAATATTCGAAGAATAAATTTGAATTTAAAGCGAAGTCCATGTACGGACAAAATGTAAGCGAAAGCCTTTTGCCCGGTGGTTATGCCGTGGCATCGCTCGATGCATTAACCGGTGCTGAAACTTATACTCCGTTAAATCACATATACAATTGGGTGAATTTTACATACGGCCAAACATGGAAGGTTGGATTTTTCGCGGGTTATTTAAAAAATCTTGGTACAAGCGAAAATCCGGTTGGGCCGTTTTACGGCATGGCAACTGATATTGATATGGTTTATAAAATTTCGCCGCAACTTATTTATACGTATAAAAATTTTATGTTTGGATGGGAAATGAGCTGGACGACTGCTGCGTATGGCGATATTGATTATACCAATTTCGGAAAAATTAAAAATGCCGAAAATGTAACAAATTTCAGAAATATGCTGTCTGTGGCTTACAATTTCTGATTTTCCTTTTATTTTTGTTTGAAATTTGAAAATAACCAACTGCTTTTTGCAGCAGTGAGTTACCAAAAATCAACTATTATGGCTTTTGAAGTTTCTGTTTTTCTTGAAAATAAAATCGCTCATTTCGAAGGAATTACAAATATTCTGAAGCAGGAGCAGATTAATATCCGTTCGCTCACCCTCAGCAATATTTTGCACGGATGGGGTGTGCTCAATCTTTTGGTTGATAAACCTGAAAAAGCTTACCAGGCATTGTCTGAAAAAGGCAATTCGGTGGCGTTGCGCGAATTAATTGCACTGGAAATGAAAGACGAAGCGGGTGGGCTGGATGAACTGCTTGTGCAAATTGCACGGGTTGGCATTCATATCGAAAATGCCTACACACGGCTGATTTCCCAAACCAACATGGCTATACTTGTACTCGATGTTCCCGATGTACTTGAGGCGAAAAAATTACTCGAACAAAACGGAATTCCGATACTTGACGACCAGACTGTTTACGGGAAATAAATGGCAAAACTCCTATTCACAAAATTGAAAACGACTTAAAATATTTTGAAAAAATAAGGATGATTTGGAACGAAAAGATGGAGTGTGCATCGCGCGATGAGATGGCTTTTGTTCAAAGCGAACGGCTGGTTCAAACCGTGCGGCGCATTTACCACAATGTACCCGGTTACCGGGCAAAAATGCAGGAAAAAGGACTGGTACCTGGCGATATTCAATCGGTGGAAGATTTGAGTAAGATTCCTTTCACCAATAAATCGGATTTACGCGACAATTATCCCTTTGGCATGTTTACCGTGCCCATGAGTGAAATTGTGCGGGTACATGCCAGCTCAGGAACTACCGGAAAACCAACGGTTGTGGGTTATACGCGCAACGATTTACAGATGTGGGCCGAAGTGGTAACACGCACCCTTTGCATGGCCGGAGTACACAAAAACGATATTGTACAGGTGGCTTACGGCTACGGTTTGTTCACCGGCGGCCTCGGTTTGCATTATGGGACCGAAAACCTTGGAGCCACAGTAATTCCCATTTCCGGCGGAAACACCAAAAAGCAGATCCAACTGATGCAGGATTTCGGAACTTCAGTAATTGCCTGCACTCCTTCGTACGCACTGTTTTTAGCCGAAGTGATGCAGGAAATGGGAATCGAACCTGAATCGCTGAAACTTCGGGTTGGTATTTTTGGCGCCGAACCATGGAGCGAAAATATGCGCCGCGAAATTGAAGCGAAACTGAAACTGAAAGCCATCGATATTTACGGACTGAGCGAAGTGGTTGGGCCGGGCGTTTCCTGTGAATGTGAACACCAGGCGGGGATGCACATCAACGAAGACCATTTCATCCCCGAAATAATTGACCCGGAAACACTGGAACCGCTTCCTGCCGGAAATCTGGGTGAACTGGTTTTTTCCACAGTTACCAAAGAGGGGATTCCTTTATTACGTTACCGTACCCACGACCTGACACGGCTCAACTACGAAAAATGTGCATGTGGCCGCACGCTGGTGCGTATGGAAAAATGCACCGGACGGTCCGACGATATGCTCATCATTCGCGGCGTGAACGTGTTCCCGTCGCAAATTGAAAGCGTATTGCTTGGAATGAGCGAGACCGAACCCCACTATCTGCTCATCGTTGAGCGCGAAGGTTCGCTCGATGTGCTGAAACTTCTGGTGGAGGTTCAGGAGCAGTTTTTCTCTGATGAAATTCGCGAACTGGAAGCCCTGCGCAAAAAAATTACGGCTAATATTCAGGGAACGCTGGGCATTTCGGTAGATGTAAAACTAGTGGAACCAAAAACCATTGAACGCACGGCAGGCAAAGCCAAAAGGGTAATCGACAATCGAAAAATCTGAAAAATTATGAAGGCAAAACAAGTTTCGGTATTTCTGGAAAATAAATTGGGCAGGCTAAATGAAGTGGCTCAGATTCTTGGCGAGGCAGGCATCAACATATCAGCATTTACAGTGGCCGATACATCGGATTTTGGCGTGTTGCGACTCATTGTATCCGATCCGGACAAAGCATGCGATGTATTAAAGGAAAATCAGTTTTCTGTGCGCACAACGGATGTGGTTTTGGTAAAAAGTCCGAACCGGCCGGGTGCTTTGTCGCGCATGCTGCAAATTCTGAATGCAGAGGGCGTGTTTATCGAATATCTCTATGCATTTTCAATGAATGATGAAGCAGCTGTTGTTGTTATCAGGCCGGCCAACCTGAATAAATGCCTCACTGTTCTTGAAAGTCATAAAAATGAATTATCATCCGACGATGATCAATACCAGGTATAAGTTAAAATTTTCAAGAACCAAAAATCGGGTGGCCTGTTCTAAAACCATAATGTGTATATTTGAAATCAAATTAAAACGAACAAATGAAGCAAATTGCTGTACAGGGAATTGTCGGGTCTTTTCATGAAGATGCTGCACAAAAATATTTCAGTGAAAAAATTAAAGTGGTTGAATGTAAGTCGTTTACCAGTGTTTGTCAGTTGATAGATACCGACAAAGTGGATTTCGCTGTATTGGCCATTGAAAATTCCATTGCGGGAAGCTTACTGAAGAATTACCAGTTGATTCGCGATTACCACCTGCGTATTATTGGCGAAATTTACCTGCACATTCAAATGAATCTGATGGCCATACCGGGAGTTAAACCTGCCGATATTACCGATATCTATTCACATCCGATTGCTCTGCAGCAATGTGTGGAATACATTGAAAAGTATTTTCCGAATGCTGAATTGCATGAAGGAATGGATACCGCAAGTGCAGCCAGGTACATTTCCGAAGAAAGGCCTGTAAATGCTGCAGCCATTGGAAATTTGCGTTCAGCAGAAATGTATAAACTAAATATTCTTGAAACCGGAATCGAAACCAACAAAAAAAATTACACCCGGTTTTTAATTTTGGCAAAACATGGCAATCCTACTGAAAAGGCCAACAAAGCTTCTCTCTGTTTCGAAGTGGGGCATTTTTACGGTGCGCTGGCCAGGGTATTGAACGTGTTTGCTGAGAATGAAATTAATTTAGCGAAAATTCAATCGGTACCAATAATTGGAAAACCCAATGAATATACCATCCATGTAGATGTGGAATGGGAAAATATTGAAAATTATGAACGGGCTATTCATCAGACGCTCAAAAGTGTTTCGAGCCTCGCCATTTTGGGAGAATACGAAAGGGGTGAAGTTTATTTACATGACCAGTAAACAATAAAAAACAAAAAATATGAATAAAATTGCAATTTTTTTTGGTCCGCTCGACGGAGCCGTTCACAAAGTGGCTGAAAAAATAAAAGAAGCCATTGGGGAAGAGAAAGTGGTGATGGTGCCGGTGAAAGATGCCACTGTGGCTGATTTGGAAAAATACGATAAAATTATTTTCGGTATTTCAACTGTTGGAAGAGAAACCTGGCACGCAAAATACAATAACGATGACTGGGCAAATTTTTTACCTGAAATTGGCAAAACAAGGTATGAAGGTAAGGCGCTGGCCATTTTTGGTTTAGGCGACCACGTAACCTATGCAGCCACATTTGTGGATCATATTGGTTTGCTTGGCCGCGAACTGATGGAAAATGGAGCAACCCTGGTGGGACAGGTTTCTACCGAAGGTTATGAGTTTGACGACTCCGAAGCAGTTATCGACGGCGAGTTCATTGGTTTGCCCGTTGATGAGGATTTTGAGCCTGAACTGACCGACGAACGTGTAAATAACTGGGTGGAACAACTTCGTCCACGCTTCGGATTTTAGATTTCTATTTACATAGAATACTGAATTTGCACCGGAGATTTGTCTGGTGCAAATTTCGTTTTTACCGGCAATGCATCTAAAAAGAAAAAACAATCATGAATAATTCACCGTTCGAAAAGGAAATTATCGACCAAAAAATAAAAGAACTCCGCATTTCTGATCCGGGAAAAGCTTCTATCCGGGAAATTGTGGCGTTGGTGAACCTGGTTGAAGAAGAAACCGGCCAAAAATATGTACGCATGGAAATGGGAGTTCCGGGACTGCCGCCGGCACAGGTTGGAGTGGTAGCTGAAATTGAAGCGTTACAGCGTGGTGTAGCTGCCATTTACCCCATGGTTGACGGTATAAAAGCGCTAAAAGAGGAAGCGTCACGTTTTGTGAAAAATTTTCTCGATGTCGAAGTTTCTCTGAAAGGATGCATCCCTACAGTTGGTTCTATGCAGGGAACCTACGCCGCTTTTATGGCCTCAGCAAATGCGGTGGAAGGAAAGGATACCACACTTTTTATCGATCCCGGCTTTCCGGTGCAGAAACAGCAAATGATGGTGTTAGGGCAGAAATTCGAAACCTTTGATGTGTTTAATTTCAGGGGAGAAAAACTGAAGGCCAAACTGGAGCAGTTTCTTTCAAAGGGAAATATTTGTTCCATTGTTTATTCCAATCCGAACAATCCCACCTGGATTTGTTTTACGGATGAAGAGTTGCAGATTATTGGCGAACTGGCCAATAAATACGATGTGATTGTGATGGAAGATCTGGCTTATTTTGGTATGGATTTCCGGCAGGATTTTTCGAAACCCGGCCAGCCGCCTTACCAGCCAACGGTTGCAAAATACACTCAAAACTTTATTCTGTTCATTTCAAGCTCCAAAATATTTTCCTATGCCGGCCAGCGTTGTGGACTCATGGTGATTTCTGATGTGCTGTTTAAACGCGATTATTCTAACTTGCAAAAACGGTTTGGTGGTACCGATTTTGGCAGTACCATTACTTTGCGTTTGCTTTATGCGCTTTCGTCGGGCACAAGCCATTCGGCGCAATGGGCGCTGGCTGCCATGCTAAAAGCTGCCAACGAAGGCCGTTTTAATTTTGTGGAAGACGTGAAAGAATACGGAGAAAAAGCAAAAATAATGAAACGGCTTTTCATCGAAAACGGATTCAGTATTGTTTACAAAAATGATTTGGGACAACCCATTGCCGACGGGTTTTATTTCACCATTTCCTATCCTGGAATGACAGGAAATCAGTTGGTTTCCAATTTGTTGTATTATGGCATAAGTGCCATTGCACTCGACAATACCGGAAGCAACGAAGAAGGGATCCGCGCTTGTGTTTCTTTTGTGAAACGTGAACAGTTTACCGATTTGGAGCACCGGTTAAAATTGTTCAATGCCAGGTTTTCAGGAAAGTATTGAGAGGAATTGGAATGGATCAGAAAAAAGTAATTTCCAGGTACAACCTCACTCTTGAACTGTTACAGAAAGTTGAATTGAAAAACAACCTTTCGTTTCTGAAAAAAGGGGAATCATTTATCGATTACGATGAAAAAACCCAAAAAATTGGCATTCTTATAAGCGGACTGCTCTATTCAACATACATTGCTGAAAGTGGCTCGGAATGGGTTTCACGTTTTTTCTTTCCGCCCAACAATTTTATTGTTAGCAACCACCGAAGTTTTTATCTCGGCAAAAATTCCAGTGAATCAATCCGCGCGTACGAAGATTCTGAACTCATTTGTATTGAAAAAGAGGAATTTAAGTATTTATTGGATAATAATCCCAAGTTTGAACGCACCGTTCGTATCCTGGCCGAAGAAAGCTACATTCAGGCCATGGAACGTATCCATTCCTTTCAGTCGCTGAATGCGGAGCAACGTATCCGTAAATTTTTTGATGAGTATCCGGACCTGGGAAAAAAACTTCAGCGCCAGCATATTGCTTCCTATCTGGGCATTCACCGCAACATTCTCACCCGCTTCCTTTATAAAATCTGATAAACGCAACTTTAGTTGCATAGTTTCCGCCAGCTAAAAAATAGTTTTGTCAAACAGATTCAAATTTTAATCTGTACCGAAAAAAAAATAACGATTTAACAGTTATGGATTCCATTGGTTTACAGATTTAAAGCTTCCAAAAGAATTATGGAATAACCTGATTTTTATGGTGTTTTTCGGTAAAAAAGGTTTTTAATTTTAGCAGAAAATTTGATATAGATATGGCAAAAGTTAGAGGAGCAGTTGTAGTTGACAAAGAAGGTTGCAAAGGGTGTGCATTATGTGTTGAGGCTTGTCCTGAGGATGTTTTGGCTTTGAATAAGGATGTTAATAGCCGTGGGTACCACTATTCATATATGGAAAATCCCGAGGCCTGCATTGGTTGTGCCAACTGCGGCGTTGTTTGTCCGGATACGTGTATTACGATTTACCGGGTAAAAGTATAAGAACCTTTGATATTTCTTATTTCTTATTCGATATTTTACATTAAAGATTTGGGTTGAAATGAGGAATAGCAGAATAATTAGGCAAAGAAATAACAGAATAAAAAATAAGGAATAAGAAATCAGGAAGTGAAGAGAAAATGTTAAATGCGACTAAAACCTTTTACATTTCTTGTTTTTTATTCAATGTTTTACATTTATGAATATTTTCAAACAAATTACAAAATGAAAGGCAGCAGGAAATATGATTTGGAAGACCGATTAATAGATTTTTCAATTGAAACCAGTGAGATTGTAGAACAATTACCATCAACCAAATTTGCAAATCATATTGGTGGTCAATTAATAAGATCGGGTAGCTCACCTGCATTGAATTATGGAGAAGCACAATCTGCCGAGTCACCAGTTGATTTTATTCATAAATTGAAAGTAGTACTTAAGGAATTACGTGAAAGCAGAGTTTGTTTGAAAATTATAATCAGAAAACCATTATTACCCGAAGCAAGAGTGTTACCTACTTTAAATGAATGTAATGAATTGATTGCAATTTTTTTGAAAAGTATTGATACAGCGAATAAGAATAGAAGGAAATAAGAAATAAGAAATTTGGAACATAAAACTTTTACAATGGGAGAACTAAGATTAATGAAAGGGAACGAGGTGCTGGCCGAGGCTGCCATCCGGTGCGGATGCGACGGCTATTTCGGCTATCCCATTACACCTCAGTCGGAAGTGATGGAAATGCTGATGGAACGCCAGCCCTGGGACGAAACCGGAATGGTGGTTTTGCAGGCCGAAAGCGAAGTGGCAGCCATTAACATGGTTTATGGCGCTGCCGGTTCAGGAAAGAAAGTAATGACTTCATCTTCCAGCCCGGGCGTGAGTTTGATGTCGGAAGGAATTTCATACATTGCTGGCGCCGAGTTGCCTTGCCTGGTAGTAAACGTTCAGCGCGGCGGGCCAGGTTTGGGTACCATTCAGCCTTCCCAGGCCGACTATTTTCAGGCAGTAAAGGGTGGAGGCCACGGCGATTACAAAATGATTGTGCTGGCGCCGTCGTCGGTGCAGGAGATGAACGATTTTGTGGATTTGGCTTTTGAACTGGCTTTTAAATACCGCAATCCGGCCATGATTTTAACCGATGGCGCCATTGGCCAGATGATGGAAAAGGTAGAGCTTTCAGACTACAAAAAACGCTGGACCGAAAAAGAAGTGAATGAGAAAAACGGAAGCTGGGCAACGTTTGGTAAACCTTCAACCCGCGAACGCAATGTCATCACTTCCCTTGAGCTCGATTCAGCAAAAATGGAGGTAAACAACCAGCGTTTCCAGGAAAAATACCGCAGAATGGAAGCGGAGGAACAGCGGTACGAAGCCATTCAGTGCGATGACGCCGAATACCTTTTTGTAGCCTTTGGAACGGCTGCACGGGTTTGTGAAAAAGCAGTGGAAATTGCCCGTGAAAAAGGCATTAAAGTTGGGTTGCTTCGTCCAATCACTCTTTTCCCGTTCCCGAAAGACGTCATCAAAGAACTGGCGCCAAAGGTAAAAGGCTTTTTATCGGTTGAAATGAATGCCGGACAAATGGTGGAAGATGTAAAATTAGCCGTGTATGACGCCGGTTGTAACCAGCATGTTGAATTTTTTGGACGGATGGGGGGAATTATTCCATCGCCGGGTGAAGTAGTTGAAGCGCTGGAACAAAAACTAATGAAGGAGGGAAAATAATGGATATCAAAGAAATAATAAAACCGGAAAATCTGGTGTACAGCAAGTCGAAAGTGCAAATAGACACCATTACGCACTATTGCCCCGGATGCACCCATGGCGTGGTTCATAAACTCATTTCGGAACTGATTGATGAAATGGGCATCCAGGAAAAAACCGTTGGTGTGGCTCCGGTAGGTTGTGCCGTGTTTGCCTATAATTACATCGACATCGACTGGCAGGAAGCAGCCCACGGACGGGCTCCGGCGGTAGCCACGGGTATTGTGCGGCTAAATCCCGACAAGTTCGTATTTGCCTATCAGGGCGACGGCGATTTGGCTTCCATTGGCGCGGGTGAAATCATCCACGCCTGCAACCGGGGAGAAAACATTTTGGTGGTGTTCATTAACAACGGCATTTACGGAATGACCGGCGGACAAATGGCGCCGACTACCATCGAAAATATGGTAACATCCACTACGCCTTGCGGGCGCGACCACGAGCGGAACGGATATCCGCTGAAAATGACCGATTTGGTAGCACAACTGCCGGGTACATCGTATGTTACAAGGCAGTCGGCCCAAACGGCAGCATCGGTGCGGAAATGCAAACGTGCGCTGAAAAAAGGGATTCAAAATGTTCTCGACAAAAAAGGGACTTCGTTTGTGGAAGTGGTTTCCACCTGTAACTCGGGCTGGAAACTGACTCCGGTACAGGCCAACAAGTGGATGGAAGAAAACATGTTTCCGTATTATCCGCTGGGAGATATGAAAGACAGTGAAAAAGGTGAACCCGTTTCAAACAATTAAAAACCAGAAGTTATGACAGAAGAAATGATTATAGCCGGTTTTGGCGGTCAGGGCGTGCTTTCCATGGGGAAAATTCTCGCCTATTCAGGAATTATGGAAGACAAGGAAGTTACCTGGTTTCCCTCGTACGGGCCTGAAATGCGCGGTGGAACAGCCAACGTAACTGTTATTGTAAGCGACAACCGCATCAGCTCGCCGGTATTGCACGAATACGATACGGCCATTATTTTGAACCAGCAGAGTATGGACAAATTTGAAAAAGCGGTGAAACCGGGCGGTACGTTATTGTACGATCCCAACGGAATCGTAAATCACCCTACCCGGAACGACATCAATATTTACAAGGTGGAAGGCACCAAAACAGCCGTTGAAATGGGCAATCCCAAAGTGTTCAACATGATTGTTTTCGGCAGTTTTCTGAAGGTGAAACCCATTCTGAAACTCGACAATGTGGAGAAAGGATTGGAAAAATCGTTGCCCGAGCGCTACCACAAACTCATACCGCTAAACCTGGAAGCCATAAAAAAAGGACAGGAAATTGTGGAAACGGTGCTGGAGGTGTGAGGTTATTTTAGTTCAGTTTTTAATTTTTTGGGATCCATTCGGTTATCAAAAATTGTAACCACCTTAATGGATTTTTCATCAAAGTGATAAAATACAGACGTTTGTTTGGTAACAACGCTTCTGTGTAATCCTTTTTTTAGTTCAGACCTCATTGAACTTTCAGGGAATTTTTTTAGTTGTTCAAAGGATTTGTCCAGTTTTTTTATAAAATTGTCTCTCGTCTTTACAGACCACTCTTTTTCAAGGTATTGAAGCAGCTTTTCAAGTTTTTGAGAAGCTCTTTTAGACAGAATCACTTCTCTCATTTCCTGAATTTTTTCATCAAATCCTCGTAGGAAACAGTCTCACCTTGCGCTATTTCCAAAATGCCATTTTCAATTTCTTCTTTTTGTTCCGATGAAAGCGTTTCCCAAAAATCCGGACTGATTTGTTTGCTGAAGAGTTTTTTAATTGATTCAAGAATTACAGGATTATCTGTTTCAAGAATCTTTTTGGCGAGTTCTATTTTTTGAGTTTGAATATTCATAACTACTTTTTTACAAATTTAGGCAAAAAAGTGAAAAATAGATTGAACTTGCTGCTGATACTTAAATATTACTAGATCGGAAGA
>JAHYIT010000241.1 GCA_019429205.1 Mariniphaga sp.
CTTCCAAAATTTCGCCGGTTTCCAGGTTTTTAAACCAGATGGTGTATTTCCGGCGGCTGACGGTGTCCACACTAAATGCCAGCATTTTGTTGTCGGAACTTACAGCTGTTCCGCCCAACTGGTAATAATCGTACCCTTCGGCCATTTGATTTACATCCAGCATAATTTCCTCTTCGGTATCCAGCGAACCTTTTTTGCGGCAAAACAGAAAATACTCGGTTTCAGGAACTGTGCGGCTGTAATAGTAGTAGCCATTCTTTTTGTACGGAACAGATTCGTCCTCCTGTTTGATTTTCGATTTTATTTCTTCGAACAGCTCCTCCTGGAGGGGCTCAGTATGTGTCATCATTTCCTCCTTGTAAGCGTTTTCAGCTTCCAAAAATTCAATCACTTCCGGGTTTTCGCGTTCGCGTAACCAGTAATAGTTATCCACGCGGGTATGTCCGTGTATTGTCAATTCCATCGGTACTTTCTTTGCTTTTGGCGGATCGATCCGTTCCTTCGTATTACATCCGGTCAAAAATAATATAACCACCCAAAAGCTAATAATCAACTGTTTCATATTAAATTGAATTTTTAAAAACTTAGCGAAAATACAATATTGCATCAGATTTTCCGATATTTGCCATTCAGTTAGAAAAAAAAGCATGGATAACCCGGTATATTTTACAGCCATATATTTTGTATTCGTGTTGATGCTGGGCGTTTATTCCTGGTTCAAAATAAAAACACCTTCCGATTATTACGTGGCCGGGAAAAATGCAAAACTCATTCCGGTTTCGGGAAGTTTGCTGGCCACTATTTTAGGCGGTTCTGCTATTCTGGGCACCATCGAACTAAGTCGGAGTGTGGGGTGGGCGGCGTTGTGGTTTCTGTTTTGTGCGTCGTTTGGGTTGTTCTTGCTGGCGCCACTGGCCAAATATGTAAGCCGCTACGGAAAATTCACTTTACCCGGTTTGCTGGGTCATTTTTTTGGGGAACGGGCGCGGTTTATTTCGTCGCTGGTGATTCCCATAGCGTGGCTGGGCATTGTGGGGGCCCAGATTATTGCCGCGGCCAAAATCCTTGCCGGACTGGAAATCATTGGTTATTCTGCTGCTGCAATTTTGGCCGGAACGGTTTTTATTTTGTACACGCTGGTTGGCGGGCAGGTAAGTATTTTGAAAACCGACACGCTTCAATCTGTGCTTATTGTTTCCGGACTGGCAGCGCTGACTGTTTTTGCTTCCCGTACTCCCCATGTAGCCGAATTACCTCCCTTGGAATCCGGCGCCCTGTTCAACGAATCTTTTTCTGGTGTGGATTTGCTGATTCTGGTACTTACCTACTCGGTTACGTTTGTGGTTGGCCCCGATATTTATTCCCGCGTGTTTTGCGCCAAAGATGAAAAAACAGCCACCCGCAGTGTTTTAATCGTGGCCGTCATCCTGATTCCCATTTCTTTCGCACTCACTTACCTGGGCGTTTATTCCAATGCCACCGGTAGCCGGGAAATTATGTCGTTTGCCCAGCATCTGCTGCCCAACTGGTTTTACGGGTTGTTTATTGCGGCGCTGCTTTCGGCGGTGATGTCGTCGGCTGATACCACGCTGCTCACCTCGTCGCTCATCCTCAGCGAACTTTTTCATTCCGACATGGAAGAAAAAAAGGCTTTCCGTCTGACCCGGATTCTGATTGTGGTGCTTGGAGTTCTGAGCATTGGCATTGCCCTTTTTGTGACTTCCATTTTGCAGTCGTTATTGCTGGCGCTCACCTTTTTCTCGGGCGCGTTTGTGGTGCCCATGCTGGCCGGTCTGCTGCGGTTAAAGGTTGTAAAACCCCAACTCACCGCTGCCATGCTGTTGGGCGGGTTTGTGGCACTAGCCGGTAAACTCATCAACCTTTGGGGCGACCCGCTGACTGGGAATTTGATTATTATTTCTGCTTTTCTGGTGAACGGGGGGTTGATGTTTGGGAGGGTTTTAAAATTAGGAAAAAAAACAGATTGATTGGAACTTTAGTATTATTTGGGTGTAAGACAAATTCCACGTTTTAAATCATAAAACAAACAATCATTTTTTACACCGGCGCTTTAGCCCGGTGATTAACCTTTTCGGAGTCTTTTCCGGCTTTAGCGTTTAAATCTCTTAATGGCTAAAGCCCTTTTGTTTTTGATATCTCTGTTCACCGGGCTGAAGCCACGGTGTAAAAGATCCGTTTTTCCGAAAGCGAATAGAAATATGGGATTTGTCGTACACCCTATTATTTCTTGCTAAAGTTTTCAATAATTTTTTCAATCAGATTTCCAGTTTATCGATATTCGCCAATGCAATTAAACAACTGGTATCCGAAATAATAACTTTATCCATTTAAAATTTTTTCCAAATCATCAGTGTTTTCACCAAAAACAGAAACACCATAATGACCCACTGATTCGATAAATTCTCGTTTTGATATACCGGCTAAATTAGCCGCCTGACCAGAAGATAAAACTCCTTTTGAAAAAAGTTGTGCAGCCAATTGCATTTTTACATCCCTTTCATCAACGTTATCAGGTATCTCCAATTTTAATGTTTTCATATCCAAGATATTTAATCTATACAAACTTACATAAAAAATTGAACTGATTCTAATTCAGGCACACATCTCATAAAAGTCTTGAATAATCGAAATGTGTACTTACAAAATTTAGCTAATCATTTATAAAATAATCAAGTAGTTTAATGTTTGCTATCGTATCATTAGACCATATATATTTTCTTTCCACATAGTGTATCAAACCAATATGTTTTGCAAAAACTCTTTTGAACGTCCAATTTTGATGATTGCCAGCTTCGCGAAACCAAATACAACAGAATCTTTATTCAAAGGACACTCAACTCATTTTTATTCCCACTCCGGAAACTGGGTGACATTCAAATCCAGTTTCGAAATGGTTTTCATATCGGACCCGCTCAGCTCAAAGTCGAAAATATTCAGGTTTTCCTGCATGTGCGCTTTTTGCGAAGTGCGCGGAATGGTTACAATACCTCTTTGATAGTGCCACCTCAGGCAAACCTGGGCATTGGTTTTATTGTATTTTTTTCCTATTTCTGCCAGTTTTTCGTTCATGAACATTCCGTTGCGGCCCTGTGCAAATGGCGACCAGGCTTCCATCTTTATATCGTTATCTTTTAGGAACTCAAGATCTCCGGGTTGTTGAAAGAAAGCATGCGTTTCAATCTGATTGACTGTCGGTTTCACCGTGCTGTCCGCCATCAAATTTTTGATTTGTTCCGGAGTAAAATTGCTCACGCCAATAGCCTTGATTTTGCCCTCTTTGTAAAGTTCCTCCATTGCTTTCCACGAACCTTTCACATCGCCCCGCGGCCGGTGAATAAGGTATAAATCGAGGTAATCCAGTTGCAGTTTGTTCAGCGACGTTTCAAAAGCTTTTTTCGCTTTTTCATACCCCGAGTCTTCAACCCAAACTTTAGAAGTTACAAAAAGCTCTTTGCGGTCGATTCCGCTGCGTTTTATCCCGGCGCCAACTGCTTCTTCATTATTGTAAATTGTGGCGGTATCAATCAAACGGTAACCAAGCGAAATGGCATCGGCAACACAATTTGTGCCCACCGCGTCGTTCAGGTATAACGTTCCGAAACCGAGAACCGGCATTTTAACGCCGTTGTTCAGGGTAATCCGCTCAACCGGATTTTCCATTGGTCCATTGCCAACAGCTGCCAACAACCTGGACGTTCCCAACCCTGCAAATATGCCGGCAGCAGTCAGCTTTGCACCGGTTTGCAAAAATTCGCGCCGGTTAATTCCCTTTTTATACCCTTTATTTTCCATTTTGTTTCTGTTTTTATTTGATTCTCACAAATATAGTTTTTTTTTAAACTGTGAAGGATAACTAATTCATTCCATCAAATTTTATGTACAGTAAATCGTTTGCATGTAATAAAATACAATAAAAACCTGTTGCAACAAGACCTGTAACCACCTCAAAGAACTGACGGATGAATCAGGCGAGGCCGGAAAGTATTTGTTACGCAGAGTTGCCCACAAACTCTGA